>CALWGM010000113.1 GCA_944380065.1 uncultured Lachnospiraceae bacterium | reverse complement strand
GCTTACGACTGTACCGGATGCGGTTCCTGCGTGAATGTCTGCCCGGATAAGGTTCAGGCGATCACCATGCAGAACTTTGAGGAGAACACAGCAGAGCAGGCATACTTTGATTACGCGGTTGAGCTTCCCCAGAAACAGGATGTACTGGAGAAATTCAAACAGAATACAGTGAAAGGTTCTCAGTTCAAACAGCCGCTGCTTGAGTTCTCAGGCGCATGTGCAGGCTGCGGCGAGACACCTTACGCAAAACTGATCACCCAGCTGTTCGGTGACCGGATGTACATTGCAAACGCTACAGGATGCTCCTCCATCTGGGGCAACTCCTCACCGTCCACTCCTTACACAGTGACTCCTGAGGGCAAGGGTCCGGCATGGTCCAACTCCCTGTTTGAGGATGCCGCTGAGTTTGGTTACGGTATGCTTCTTGCAAACAACGCGATCCGCGGCGGCCTGAAAGAGAAGATCGAGGGTCTGGCTGAGAACGCACAGAATGAGGATGTAAAGGCGGCTGCCAGAGAATATCTGGATACCTATGGATCCGGCATTGCCAACGGCCCGGCGACAGACAAGCTGATCGCAGCTCTTGAGGCATGCGGCTGTGACAAGGCGCAGGAGATCTTAGCTCAGAAAGATTTCCTGGCAAAGAAATCCCAGTGGGTATTCGGCGGCGACGGATGGGCTTATGATATCGGATTCGGCGGTGTTGACCATGTACTTGCTTCCGGCAAGGATATCAACATCATGGTATTTGATACAGAGGTTTACTCCAATACAGGCGGACAGTCTTCCAAGGCAACTCCTACCGGCGCGATCGCACAGTTCGCGGCAGGCGGCAAGGAGACCAAGAAGAAAGATCTTGCTTCCATCGCCATGAGCTATGGTTATGTGTATGTGGCGCAGATCGCTATGGGCGCTGATATGAATCAGTGTGTAAAGGCGATTGCCGAGGCTGAGGCATATCCGGGACCGTCCCTGATCATTGCCTATGCTCCCTGTATCAACCATGGTATCAAGGCCGGCATGAGCAAGGCTCAGACAGAGGAGAAGAACGCGGTTGCTGTTGGTTACTGGCACAACTTCCGTTACAATCCTGCCCTGGCTGCAGAAGGCAAGAATCCGTTCAGCCTGGACAGCAAGGCTCCCAGCGGAGACTACAAGGCGTTCTTAAATGGCGAGGTTCGTTACAACTCCCTGGCACGTCTGGATGCAGAGAAGGCAGAGAAGCTGTTTGATGTTTCCGAGCAGAATGCAAAAGAGAGATACGCTTACCTGAATAAACTGGTGAAATTGTACGGCACAGAGGAATAGAATATTCCGGGGCTGCCTGAGAGGACGCCTGGATAAAACAGGATGATGGATGTTTCAGAGACAGGAATTTTGGTTCCTGTCTCTGTTTCGGTTTCACAGGGCTTTTGAGCACGGTTTCGGGTAACGGCAGGAGGGCTTTTGGCGCGTTTGCCGGTAAAATTTTTATTGTAACTTGCGGGGGGATATGCTACAATTTCCCTGAATTGAATGATACATAGCAGGAGGGTATTTGCAGTGAGCAAGGTAGCGATTGTGACAGACAGCAACAGTGGTATTACACAGATGGAAGCGAAGACACTGGGGATCCGCGTGATGCCGATGCCTTTTTATATCAATGACGAGCAGTTCTTAGAGGATATTACGCTGACCCAGGAGCAGTTTTATGAGCGTCTGACAGATGGGGCAAAGATCCTGACTTCCGCGCCGGTGATGACTGATTTTACGGATCTCTGGGACGAACTGCTGAAGGATTATGATGAGATTGTCCATATTCCCATGTCCAGCGGGCTTTCCAGCACCTGTTCCACAGCGATGATGCTGGCGCAGGATTATGACGGAAAAGTGTTTGTGGTGGACAATCAGCGGATTTCCGTGACGCAGCGTCAGTCTGTGCTGGACGCGATGATGCTGGCGGAGGCCGGGAAGAGCGGACAGGAGATTTATGATAAGCTGATGGAAAATAAAATGGAGTCCAGTATTTATATCATGCTGGATACCCTGTATTATCTGAAGAAGGGCGGCCGGATCACGCCGGCAGCGGCAGCGCTGGGGACTCTTTTGAAGTTAAAGCCGGTACTGCAGATCCAGGGGGAGAAGCTGGACGCTTTTGCAAAGGCCAGGACAGTAAAGCAGGGCAAGTCCATTATGATCAAACAGGTTGTGGACGACTGCCGGGACCGTTTTGGTTCAGAGAAAGGGGAAAATATCCACATTTCCATTGCCTATACGTATGACGTGGATGCGGCAGAGATTTTTAAGAAGGAAGTCCAGGAGGTGTTCCCGGATCATGACATTGTCATGCAGCCGCTTTCCCTGAGCATTGCCTGTCACATCGGGCCGGGGGCGCTGGCTCTGACAGCCACAAAGGCGATCACGGTGTAAATGACAGAGACTGGTTACTGTGGGGCGGAGCGGACGGCGGCAGACATTCTGTATAGTGGTCCTGCAGACTGGGGGAAATCGACAGGGAAAGAGGGAGACGCATGGATTTTGAGAAACTGAAAGAGCTGAGGAACGTGGGGTTCAACCGGGAAGTGGGGATTGTGACGGCCGCCATATCGGAGGGATATGCCAGAGTGGAGGTGGAGATCGGCCCGCAGCATGTGAATCCCATCGGATCTGTGCATGGAGGCGTCCTGTTTACGATTGCCGATACTACGGCAGGAGCGGCAGCTACCAGCCGCGGGCGTTATATGACGACTATGAGCAGCAGTATGAATTTCCTCCGTCCGGCGATCGGCTGTAAAAAGCTGACCGGCGAATCCAGGGAGATCAAAGTCGGGAAGCAGGTCTGCGTCTATGAAGTGACGATCACAGATGAGACAGGCAGGGAGATCGCGGTTGCCACCATGACATTCCATGCGATTCCCCGGACATCCGGGGAGGACTTTCTGAAGCTGGCGCGCTGACCCGGCGCCATGCTGGAGGTGCTGTGGGCAAAGTGAACAATAACTGTCCGGCGCAGCCCCTGCGGTTTGCGGAAATTTTGCGGTTTACATCCCGGGGAAACTCGTGTATAATCAGAAAGTAAAAAGTGATTTATTTTTTGCGGACTTTTTACAGTCCGCTTTTTCTATGCCTGAAAACAGACATAGTAAAGAAGGAGGAAATCCTTACAGGATACCTATATGGGCAGAAAAATGCCCGAAGAAGGAGGAAATCCTTAAAGGATACCTATATGGGCAAAAAGCAGCCCGAAGAAGGAGGAAATCTAAACATGGTAAAAGCAGTTGTTGGAGCGAACTGGGGCGATGAAGGTAAGGGAAAGATTACCGATATGCTGGCCAAGGAAGCGGATATTATCGTCCGTTTTCAGGGAGGCGCAAATGCAGGTCATACGATTGTCAATGACTATGGAAAGTTTGCGCTGCACACCCTTCCGTCCGGATGCTTCTATAGCCATACGACCAGTGTGATTGGAAATGGAGTGGCGCTGAATATCCCGGTTTTGTTCCGGGAGATTCAGGAGATTGTTTCCAAAGGAGTTCCGATGCCGAAGATTTTGGTGTCCGACCGCGCGCAGATGGTGATGCCCTATCACATTCTGTTTGACCAGTATGAGGAGGAGCGGCTGGGCGGCAAGTCCTTTGGTTCCACCAAGTCAGGGATTGCGCCTTTCTATTCGGATAAATACGCCAAGATCGGTTTCCAGGTCAGCGAACTGTTTGACGAGGAAACGCTGCGGGATAAGGTGGTCCGTATCTGTGAGACCAAAAATGTGCTTTTGGAGCATCTGTACCACAAACCGCTCTTAGATCCGCAGGAGCTGCTGGCAACACTGCATGAATATAAGGATATGGTAGCGCCCTATGTGTGCGACGTCTCTTCTTATCTCTGGAATGCACTGAAAGAAGGGAAGGAAATTCTGCTGGAGGGTCAGCTGGGGACCCTGAAGGATCCGGATCACGGGATTTACCCGATGGTTACTTCTTCCTCCACCTTAGCGGCGTTCGGGGCCATCGGCGCAGGACTTCCGCCGTATGCGATCCAGAAGGTGATCGTTGTCTGCAAAGCCTACTCCAGCGCGGTAGGCGCAGGGGCGTTTGTCAGCGAGATTTTTGGTGAAGAAGCCGATGAACTGCGGCGCAGGGGCGGCGACGGCGGAGAGTACGGTGCCACCACAGGACGTCCCCGCCGGATGGGATGGTTTGACTGCGTGGCCAGCAAATATGGCTGCCGCCTGCAGGGAGCCACAGATGTGGCGTTTACCGTGCTGGATGTGCTGGGGTATCTGGATGAGATCCCGGTCTGCGTCGGTTATGAGATCGACGGGGAGGTGACGACAGAGTTCCCCACCACGGTAAAGCTGGAAAAGGCAAAACCGGTACTGAAAACATTGCCGGGCTGGAAATACGATATCCGCGGTATCCGCAAATATGAGGAACTTCCGGAAAACTGCCGCAGGTATGTGGAGTTTATTGAGGAACAGATCGGATTCCCGATCACCATGGTTTCCAATGGGCCGGGACGGGAGGATATCATTTACCGCTGATGTCCGGGCCGGATGAAGGGATTTTCCGGTACGGTTTTCGGGAGGCAGCCGCGGTCAGATACACACAGCTGCAGGATTGAAATTATAAAAACATCACAGAAAGTACGGAAGATGTATTTTCTGTGATGTTTTTTGCAATTTCAGGGAAAAATTGCGGCTGCCCGGTATGATATTTGTAAAAAACATTTAAAAAAGCATAAAAATTACTTCCAATTTTGTTCATAATGTAGTATAGTGTTTATGTAGGTTGCAATTACCCTAAAGTAATTGCATTTCTGAAAGAAACATATGGAAAGAGGGGGAAATAAAGTGGGAAAAGAAATAGTTGCTATGCTTCTCGCTGGTGGTCAGGGCTCCCGTTTATATGCTCTGACACAGAAATTAGCCAAACCTGCAGTTCCTTTTGGCGGAAAATACCGTATCATTGATTTTCCGATTTCGAACTGCGTCAATTCCGGGATTGATACCGTGGGTGTTCTGACACAGTATCAGCCGTTCGTACTGAATGAGTATATCGGTAATGGACAGCCCTGGGATCTGGACCGTTTAAAAGGCGGTATCCATGTGCTGCCTCCCTATCAGAGAGCCAATGGTTCCGACTGGTACAAGGGAACAGCCAACGCTATCTATCAGAACATTTCCTTTATCGAGAGATATGATCCGGAATACGTGATCATCCTTTCCGGAGATCAGATCTGCAAGCAGGATTACAGTGATTTCCTGCATTTCCATAAGGAGAAAAACGCAGAGTTTTCTGTAGCTGTCATGGAGGTTCCGTGGGAGGAGGCTTCCCGGTTCGGCCTGATGGTGGCGGATGAGAACGATAAGATCACAGAGTTCCAGGAGAAGCCGAAGAATCCCAAGTCCAACTTGGCTTCGATGGGTATTTACATTTTCAACTGGGATGTTCTCCGTAAATATCTGGAGGAGGATGAGGCAGATCCTGAGTCCGAGAACGATTTTGGCAACAATATTATCCCCAACCTGCTGAGAGACGGCCGCCGTATGTATGCTTATCATTTCAGTGGATACTGGAAGGACGTAGGAACGATTTCTTCCCTCTGGGAGGCAAATATGGAAGTCCTGGATCCGGAGAACAGCGGTATCGACCTGTTCAATGACGACTGGAAGATTTACAGCCGCAACGCAGGTATGACCGGACATAAGATCGGCACCCATGCGAAGATTCAGAATTCCATGATCACAGACGGATGCCGGATCGACGGGGAGGTAACGCATTCCATCCTGTATTCCGGTGTAAAAGTAGCCGCAGGCGCTGTGGTCAGGGATGCCGTTGTGATGGGCGGCGCCGTGATCAAGGAGGGCGCAGTGGTAGAGCACTGTATCGTGGCTGAGAATGCTGTGATTGGTGAGAACGTAGTGATTGGCGCTGTGAAGGACGGCGAGGAGCAGGGGGTTGCGACGATCGGCCCCGGCGTATATGTTGGCAGCGGGGCAAAGATCGGTTCCAACGCTATGGTCAGAGAAAATGTAAAGGACGGTGAAGAACAATGGTAAAGAGCGCACTGGGTATTATTTTTCCGAACGCATATGACGAGCTGGTACCGGAACTGACCAGCGAACGCCTGATGGCTTCCATTCCGTTTGCAAGCCGTTACCGCATGATCGACTTTGTGCTGTCCAGCATGGTGAACAGCGGCATTGACAATATTTCCATTCTGGCGAGACAGAACTACCATTCCCTGATGGATCATCTGGGATCCGGACGTGAGTGGGATCTGACCCGTAAGAACGGCGGACTGACGGTATGGCCGCCGTTCGCGGAGAAGACCATGAACGTGTACAAAGGCCGGATTGAAGCCCTGGCGCATATCATCGGTTTCCTTTCCTCCCAGAAAGAGAAATACGTGATCATCTCCGATACAAACATTGCGGCCAGCTTTGATTTCAAGAAATTCATCCAGGCGCACATTGATGCGGAGGCGGATGTGACAGTTGCCTATACCAGGGAGCCGCTTCCCCAGAGCGCGATCAATGCGAAGCTGATGAATAAGGGGATGTATTATACCTATGACATCGAGGATGGCAGGGTACAGAAACTGTACATCAATCCCCAGACGCCTGGCGTACAGAATTTCGGCATGAATATTTACTGTATTGAGCGTGAATTCCTGATTCGTATGGTGAAGGATGCTTATATGCAGGGAGCCGTTTATTTTGAGCGGGATGTCCTGGCGAAGAGCCTGGATCAGATCCGTGTGATCGGTTATGAGTATGACGGTTACTATGGCCGGATCAGCGATATGAAGTCCTATTTCGATGAGAATATGAGGCTCTTGGAGGATGAAAATCTGGATGAGCTGTTCAAGAACGGGACGATCTATACGAAGCTCCGTGATGACAACCCCACCAGATATATCGGCGACGCCAGGGTGAGCAATATCATGGCTGCGGACGGCTGCGTGATCGAGGGAGAAGTGGAGAACTGCGTGCTCTTCCGCGGAGTAAAGGTAGGCAAGGGCGCGGTCGTAAAGAACTGTGTACTGATGCAGGATACAGTGATCGAGGAGGGAGCGAATATTGAGTATATTATTACCGATAAGAGCGCCCGGATCACCAGCGGAAAGGAAGTAAAGGGAACCGATACCTTCCCGGTATTTGTGGCGAAGCATCAGGTGGTATAAACCGATATACCGGTATTGTGAGTGATGAGAGGCTGTGTCCCCCTGTAAAAGGGGGACGGCAGTCTCTCTTTTTGTGCAGAAAAACCGCGGAATCTGATTACACATAATCTTCACAGTTCCACCGTAATATGGTCACATTTCCGGCGTAAATTGAAATACGGCAGACTGGACAATGGAAAGATCTGCCGCAGTGAAAAGAAGGAGGAGAAAGTATTGGTTGAAATCAGGCATCTTACAAAAAAATATGGTGAGAATACAGCCGTAGATGATCTGAACCTCACCTTGGAGCCGGGCAATGTTTATGGTTTTCTTGGCCCGAACGGAGCAGGAAAGTCAACGACCATGAATATGATCACCGGCTATATCGGGGCCACTTCCGGGGAAATTATCATTCATGGGCATGATATCAACAAAGAACCGGAGCTGGCAAAGAAGTGTATGGGATATCTGCCGGAACTGCCGCCGGTCTACGGGGATATGAAGGTTTTAGAGTATCTGAAATTTGTGGCGGAACTGAAGAACCTGAATCCGCATACGAGAACCGCGGATATCCGTCAGGTCATGGATCTGACCGGGCTGAATCCCGTGCAGGGGCGGCTGATCCGCAATCTGTCCAAGGGATACCGTCAGCGTGTGGGGCTGGCCCAGGCTCTGATGGGGCTGCCGGAGATTATCATTTTAGATGAACCTACCGTCGGTCTGGATCCCAAACAGATTATCGAGATCCGCAATCTGATCCGTTCCCTGAAGGAAAAGCATACGGTGATTTTAAGCACCCATATCCTGCAGGAGGTCAGCGCTGTCTGTGACCATGTGTTTATTATCTCAAAAGGGAAATTGGTTGCCAGCGACAGCATGGAGCATTTGGAGGAGAAAATGAGCGGCGCGCAGCATCTGCGCCTGACTGTCCGGGCGGAGGAAGGGCAGATCCGGGAAATGGAGAAGATCCCGGGAGTAAGGTCTGCAGAGAGGAAACCTGTCCGGGAAATTATGGAAGAAGGGCAGTCCGCCGACGCACCGGACGCAGTCCGGGAAGATGCCCTGCAAAGAGCCGGGGAGGATGCGGTCCGGAAACAGGAAATCTGTCTGGAATTGACGGCGGAATCAGATACAGACCTGAGGGAAACTGTATTTGAGTATTGTGTGAAGCATCAGATCGTGCTGCTGGAAATGACCAGCCTGACCAGATCTCTGGAAGATGTATTCTTAGAGCTGACCGGCGGGAAGGAGGCGCAGTAAGTTTATGAAAGCGATTATAAAAAGGGAACTGAAGGCGTATTTTACTTCTGTGATCGGCTGGGTATTCCTGGCGGCCTTCCTGTTTATATTCAACCTGTATTTCTGGGTGTATAACCTGAATATGGCGTATGCCTATATTTCTTATGCCCTGTCCGGATCTGCCTTTGTTTTCCTGATTATCATTCCTGTACTGACCATGCGCAGCCTGGCGGAAGAGCGGCGGACCAGGACCGATCAGCTGCTTTACACGGCTCCGGTCTCCATGCCGAAGATTATCCTGGGGAAATTCCTGGCCATGGCTCTTGTTTTCAGTATTGCCATAGGGGTTGTCTGCATCTGCCCGCCGGTGATGAGCATGTTTGGAGAGGTGCCCTTTGGCGAGAGTTATACTGCAATTTTGGGCGTGTGGCTGTTTGGTCTGCTGGCGATCAGTATCGGGCTGTTTTTATCGGCCGTGACGGAAAGTCAGGTGATCGCGGCGGTTCTGTCGTTTGCGGTGCTGTTTCTGGGATATATGATGGATGGCATCATAGGGACGGTCACATCCTCCGAAAATATCCTGACCAGGATATTTGGATGTCTGGCAATCGCCCGGCCGCTGAACAATTTTACCGGAGGGGTGCTGGATATCGCGGGGATTATTTATTATCTGACGGCGACGGGGCTGTTTTTGTTCCTCACCTGCCAGCTGCTGCAGAAATTCCGCTGGTCTGTCAGTTCCAGAAAAATCCGGCGCGGCGTATTCAATTCATCCTTCGTGGTGATCGGGATCGCGGTTGTGGTGGCGGTGAATGTGCTGGCTTCCCAGCTTCCGGATTCTGTGAAGAATATTGACGTGACGGGACAGAAGCTTTATACTCTGACTGATGAAACGTATGAAGTCTTAGACGACCTGGATCAGGATATCACGATTTATGTCCTGTCTACGGAGGACTCCGCAGATGCGACGCTTACCAAAACGCTGGAGCGGTATGAGGACGGCAGCAGCCATATTTCTGTGGAGTATATAGATCCGGCTGTGTCGCCGAATTTCTACACCA
>CALWGM010000112.1 GCA_944380065.1 uncultured Lachnospiraceae bacterium | reverse complement strand
ACTTCCTCTTCCTGAGTCTCCTTTTCGCGGACCATCGGAGTAAGCCCGATTTTTTCAAAAATCCAGCCTAATTTGTGATTGTATACTTTGTTGATGATAATACCGACGAAAACAGCAGCGGCAACCGTACCTTCCCGCACGCCCTGAAGCCTGTGGGTGAGCAGCAGGGAAGCGATCACCGCAATCGCTACCTGAGTACAATCCGAAGCAACCTTCACCTTGCCGAACTCAATTTTAAATGTTTTTGAAATAGCCAGGACAAGGCCGTCGATCGCCAGCATCAGGACTCCCGCCCGGATTTCTATATTCACGCCTAATGCGATCAGAAACATACTGACGATGCATATGATCCACTGGACAGGATAATGCTCCGGCTGGATACCGGAAACAAGCATCAGGGAAAAATCATTAAAATATCCAAACAGGACAACGACTCCGATCTGGAGAATGTTTATGGGATTGAAATCTTTCTTCCCTAAAATGATGAATTCTATAATAAGATAAATCAACTGGATCACAATCGTGATCTGCCCCATGCTGAAAGGCAGGGAAAAACTCAGTGCATAAGGTATACTGGAAACAGGTGAAACACCAAGATCAGCTCTTGTGGAAAGCGCAATTCCGAAAGATAAAATAAAAATTCCTACAACAAAATACACATAACGTCTGACATATTCTTTTTTGTCAATAAAATCAACCTTCTTTTGCGAATCATGTAGACACTGTATTTTATTATACGACTTTTTTTATCTTTATGTAAGATACTGTTTTCCCTGTTTTTTAAAGGTTCTCAATTTTTCTCAGCATAAATTCTGCTTCGTTTACTCCTGCTTTCAGCGCGTTTTTATAATGAATCACCGCCTCATTGATATTACATGCGCATCCTCTTCCCCAGAAATACAGATTCCCCAGCACAAATTCGCTGTAAGGATCTCCTGTGTCCGTCGCCCTTTTCGCCCACTCGAAAGCTTTTTGATAATTTCGATAAGCCGTCGGTTCCTGATATAAAGTTGCCAGTTCCGCCATGCAGAGAAAATGCCCTTTTTGAGCACCCATCTCAAAATATTTCAACGCATCGTCTATGTCGCGCCCTCCGCCCAATCCATGGCGGCACATCCAGGCGTAATCATACTGCGCATCCCAGTGTCCTTTTTGAGCCGCATCTTTGTATAATACCCTGGCCTTGTTCAGATTCTGACGGTACCCGTATGCTCCGCGGAAATGCATCAGTCCCAGTTTGTGAATGGCATCTGTAAATCCGGCGTCTGCAGCATTGATAAAATGATGCTCCGCTCTGTACGGATCCGGACGCGGCGGTGTACAATGTACTCCCCTGAAATACAGTTCCCCTAATTTATATTCAGCGTCAGGTATGATTTCATCGATCTGCTCTAAAAGATCTATGGCTTTCCGGTAATCACCGTACCGGATATAAAAATCAGCGGCAATGTTCTTTACCGTACTCGGCATATATTCCGCTTCCCGGTCAATGATAGACGAAATCTCTTCATAGTCAAAGTCTGCCCCGATCCCTTCTGATTTCGCAAAAAGAACGGATTCAAACCAGGCGCCGGACTTAAAATCCCGACCACGCATATTATACTCAAAAGATTTCCGGAATGACTGCTTCTCTCTGGGAACTTCCCCGCTGTAGTACATTTTCGCAAGCAAAATATCCGCCTTTTTTGCCAGGGGATGATCTTTTTCGGAAACAGCACTCAGCCATTTGCAGGCTTCCGAATAATTGTCAGACCAGTCGTTTTCTGGAAAACCATAATAATACATGCACCCCATTTCATACATGGCTTCCAGATCGCCTTCTTCGGCTCTTTTCCGGGTAGACTCCATATCCTGCATGATACTGAATTGCGGGTTTCCATTTGAAATATTCCGGTAATCACCTTTTCCGGGATTTGACACAATCAATGACAGCAGACGGGCATACGGTGACTCCACATATTGTTCGGGCAAGATCAGGACTTCCTGCGCCGGTAAAAACTGCAGCGATTCCGGAAAGGCATTTTTATCCGAAGGCATCTGCGCCTTTCCAATCAGGACAGGAATGATATTTTTACCGGCATTTCTGGCACATAAAATCTCTTCCCTGACCCAGTCCACAGCATGATTTTCTTTCAGCTGAGAGATACATCCATCGGAAAGCAGCAGAATAAAATCTTTACAGCTGTTCACGGCGTCTTTCAGACGATCCGGAAAGCTGCCGGCTTTCTGCTCATGAGAATTGAAATAGACGGAATATCCGGAATGATCCAGACTTTCTTTCAGCCTTGCCGCAAAATTATTTCCTTCCCCATCGTTTTTATAGGAAATAAAAATATCATAGTCCATCCTTGATCCTCCTATCTGAATTGTATTTTTTTTTCTTTGGATTCTACTGTTTATTATAAAAGAATACTCCTGTCTGTGTCTACCAATATTGTCCTTTGTGATCCGGCTGACTGCCGACACAATCGAAGAAAAGATTTTACCTTAGGGGAACACGTTCATTGTTTCAACTGTCTTTCCTCTTCTTCCATCTCTGTTAATTCCATCAGCTGCAGTGTCTCATATGCGCTGCAGCAGGTTTTAAAATCACTCAGATCCAGCCCGAACAGCTGCCGGATCTTCTCGATCCGGTTGGCCGCAGAATTACGGTGCAGAGACAACGCCTCCGCGGTCTGCCGGAGATTACAGTTATTTGCAAAATAGGCAGACAGCGTGGCCAGATAATGGGTGTGATAAACGGCATCGTATCTTCTTATCTTACAAACTTCCGGCAAAAACAGCGCTTTCAAATCAAAATCTCCGCCATACTGCAGGCAGTGCAGGATCATCTGCCAGTCCTGATAAGTATAAGTCCCTTCCCCAAAATGAAACTGATCCCGCATGGATTCCAGCCGTTTACAGATCTGATATGCATCGTAAATGGCGCTCAGTTCAAAAAACGTATTGCTGATGCAGCAGGAAAAATGATAAGAGGGAAGCATATTCTGTAAATACTCCATAATTTCAGCAGCATGTCTGGAAGAGGATTTTTCCGAAAGCTTTCCTGCAATCAGAAGATAAATATATCCTTCATACACAAAAGCACTGTGTTCCGGCAGATATCTCTGGATCAGCCGGCACAAATATGCTAAAAAATGATCTTTCCCGTCAAAATTCAGCTGAACCAGCACAAATTCTCCCCTCAATGGAAGATGCATGATTTTCGCCCGGTCGGAAATAATCTGGGAATCCATCGGAACTCTTGCTGACAGAAGGGAAATCAGAAAAGATTCATACATATATTTGCTTAAAACCATATGCTTCTGATTTTCCTTAAAATAGAAATCCAGGTTCTGCATCACCAGCTCCACTTGATCCAGATCCCCCTGGGAGATCCGGTCTTCTCCACAGAAAACACAGGAATATCCGGAAACCTGACCGTCAATCTTGTGCGTACGGTAAAGATTGGTGTGCCCGGGATTTTCAATTCCAGGCGCCGCAATCACATGTCCGGCCTCCTGGAGCCGCGGCATAATATTTCTCTCCTGGATTTTACGGATAAAATCCGGCGGCGTATAACCCAGCGCGGAGGCCGCTTCAAAATCAGACAGCTTCTTTTTATGATGCTTTGAGGTATCCAGGATCCGAAAGCCGGAATCATATACCTGAATCGGATACTCGATGACTTCTGAAGCATAATCCAACATGGTTTCCAGCGAACAGCCATTGATAATGTCCAGATGCACCCGTTTATCCCAGGAACTGTATTCCGCCTGCATCCGCATATAACAGTTCAGAAGATCGGTTTCGGTTACATCTTTATCGAAACAATAACAGTAATTTTTTACACGACAGATATCTGCTGCATCTGCCTCCACGACAAAAAAAGTCACTGTTTCCGCCTGCCCTCCCCAGGCGTCCGGTTCTGCTGCAGAACAGATATAAATGCTGTTTGGATAAAATTCTTTCTGTCCCGCAGAATAACGGAATATCCCCTGAATTTCTCTGTTTTGCTGTTCTCTTTGATTGCATATGGGATGAAATTCCCCCAGCTCCTTCAGGATCATCGCCAATGTGAAAATCATCTGCGCACACCCCCTGATACCCTTTTTTTGTGTTCCTGATTTTCCTATAACAAATTACAAAAATCCATGTATCAAACTGTAAAAAATTACAGTCTGAGAATTTGTATTCATTGTATAATAGAACCATCCAAAAAGCAATTCGAAGTATAGCAAAAGGTTTGGTTATCAAAAGGAGGAAAACATTTCTATGAAAAAAACATTAGAAGTTGACGTTGCTGTCATGGGAAGCGGCGTTGCCGGAATGGGCGCAGCCTATAAACTGGCAAACGCAGGCGGCTTAAAGATCGCTGTATTTGAAAAATACCCTGCTCAGGGCGGCGCAGTTTCCAACTGCCCCATGTGCTTCTGTTCCACTCCGGATACACCGGAGGCGCAGAAAAGCGCCTTTGAAGTTCTGGCAAGATTTTCGAATTACACCGCAAATTTAGGCCTGGTAAGCCGTGTGGTGAAATATTCCTCAGAGCTTCCCAGAATCGTCCTGGACGAATGCAAAATCGAATCTCCCCTGTGTGTGAAACGTCCGCCGGAGGATTACGGCAATCAGCGCGGATATACTATGGGACACGCAAACGGACTGGATGTGGGCGATATTTATTTTCTCAACGGCCGCGGACAGGGACATGCATTTGCCCTTGTCATGCTGAGAATGCGTTTTATGCTGGAAAAGAAAGGCGTACAGTTCTACTGGTCTACGCCGATCAAAAAAATCATCCGGGATGAAAACTCCGGAAAAGTCACCGGCGCCATTGCCTGCGAAAAAGACGGCACAGAAATTGAGATCAAATGTAAAGCTCTGATCGTGGCCTCCGGCGGAATTACCGGAAATATCCCCATGATGAAAGAGCTTGGCGTCATTCACACAAAATTTGAAGATGTATACAAAGACGGCGGACAGGTGAATATCCATTTCCCGGACAGCTGCCAGGATGGCGACGGTCAGAAAGCAATCTGGGAAATCGGAGGAAAAAAGGGGGGTATTGTCATCAGTGCAGATCCTCAGGTTCCCAATCCTATGGTCAGAGTTGGTCCCAATACGCCATGGCTGAATGCTAATCAGACCAAAATTATCACAGAGCAGCCATATCTTCGTGTCAACGAACTTGGAAAACGTTTCATCAATGAAGAAATGTCCAGCAATCACAGCGCCATTTCTTCTGCAAGCGCTGTCAATAATCCCAATATGGCATTTTACATGATCTTTGATGAAGATACCGCCAAACATCTGGCAGAGTCGGTAGAAGACGGTTATGTATATTTCATATTCAAAGGTGTAAAATGCGAAAATATCCG
>CALWGM010000111.1 GCA_944380065.1 uncultured Lachnospiraceae bacterium | reverse complement strand
AGCCCTCTGGGCGGAAGCCCCTCCTTGCAGGCTGTGGGGAAAATGTGGCTGGCTGTCACATAGGAAGCCCCCATTGTTTCCGCCAGCCTTGCTTCTTCCACTGTATGCGTGGACACGCCAATTTTCCCCAAAAAATGCCGCTGCTGCCTGTCCAGCTTCTGAAACGCAGTATAAGACAAATGGATATATGGATGATGCAGGGTGACCGCCGTCCGGACGAAGGTATGCAGAATGCATGTTTTCTCATACCGCCTGCAGATTTCCAAAACGGCTTCTGCCAGTGTCCGGTAATCCTCCTCCGACAGATCCTTTTCCCTCAGGATGATCGCATCCACCTGTTTTTTTGCAGCAATCTGCCGGATCCGATCCAGGAAATCTCCCTGTACCAGATGGCGGTTTGTAATGCAGATCAGCTTCTGCTGACGGATTTCTTCATACATATCTTTGTCCCGGCCTTTCTGTTTTGCTCCCGCTGCATGGAATCTGAAACATGTCATACGTATACGTAATCGTTCAATACCGGCTGGAGACCTTCGGTGGAGATGTCCTCATACATCTGGTCAAAGCTTCTGCCGTCGGAGATTTCAAACTGCTCGTCCCCGGAGTCCCCGGTTTCTTCCCCATGGTATTTGCTTTCGTGGTCGCCGATCCCGGTAGAAACGCCTGCGGAAACCTTTGTGGCTGCAATTTTCACGATCCCATCCCGGAAGTGTTTCTGCTCCCTGGAGGAAACCGTGATTCCCACAAACGGCAGGAAGATCCGGTATGCGCACAGCACCTGGCAGAGCTGCCGCTCATGCACATCCAGCGGATTGATTTTATCATTGTTGATGATCGGCCGCAGTCTGGGACAGGAAAGAGAATACTCCACATGGGGATATTTTCGCTGCAGATAATACACATGCAGGGCGCTGGCCAGCGCATCCTTCCGAAAATCATCCAGTCCCAGCAGGGCAGAGAAACCCACGCCCCGCATACCGCCCAGAATGGCTCTCTCCTGGGCTTCAAACCGGTATGGGAATACCCTCTTATGCCCCATCAGGTGCAGAGTTTCATACTTATCTGAATTGTAGGTTTCCTGGAATACGGTAATGTAATCCGCGCCGCATTCGTGAAGATAACGGTATTCTTCCACATTCACGGGATAGATTTCCAGTCCCACATTCCGGAAATACCGGGATGCCATTTTGCACGCTTCCCCGATATACTCCACACTGCTCATCTGCCGGCTTTCCCCGGTCAGGATCAAAATTTCCTCGATACCCGAGTCCGCGATCACCTTCATCTCTTTTTCGATTTCCTCCGCATTGAGCTTCTTGCGGCTGATGTCGTTATAGCAGTTAAACCCGCAGTATACGCAGTAATTCTCACAGTAATTGGCAATATACAGCGGCGTAAAAATGTAAACTGTATTCCCGAAATGTCTTCCCGTCTCCGCCTTCGCCCGCTGCGCCATCTGTTCTAAAAAAGGTTCCGCAGCCGGAGAAAGCAGCGCCTTGAAATCCTCCACGCTGCAGGTTTCTTTTGACAGGGCGTACTGCACATCCGCCGCGGTATATTGGCTGTAATCATAAGCCTCCATCTGTCCCAGCACTTTTTCCATAATATCAGAAGAAATCTGTTCCATTCCCTCCATATATTCCATGTGATTCGTGCGCACAGACGGATCTGTCTCCAGACGGTGCTTTTTCTCCAGCGCCTTCTCACTCAATTTATCTGAATCTACAAAAAACTGATTCTCTTGCATCTATTCTGTATGTCCTCCAGCCAGACTCCGGCTGGATACTCTCCTTTCTCCCGGATTTTCTGTTGCAGATCCTCCGGATTTTTCTCTGTCAGACCACATATTCCATAGCGTGATCCACTTCCGAACACATTCATCTTCCGGAAATCCGCGGCAATTCCATACCACTCCGGAGCTTCCGGCCAGCCCGGATTCAGTCCCGCAAAAATCCGGTCAGCGGATCGGATGCTTCCGCGCCCCGCTCCAGCACTCTGCCAAGCCCTGCCAGATAAGCGCTTCTTCCTGCTTCGATGGCCTGTTTAAAAGCTCCCGCCATAGCCGGAATATCTCTGGCAGTGGCAATCGCCGTATTCGCCATAATCGCCGCCGCTCCCATCTCCATGGCTTCACACGCCTGGGACGGCCTCCCGATCCCTGCATCCACGATCACCGGAACGTCAATCTCATCGATCAGGATCTGGATAAATGCCTTTGTGGCAAGTCCCTGATTGGAACCGATGGGAGATGCCAGCGGCATCACCGCAGCCGCGCCGGCCTTCACCAGATCCCTTGCCGTATAAAGATCCGGATACATGTAAGGCAGCACCACAAATCCCTCGTCCGCCAGCATCTGCGTGGCTTTTACCGTCTCCACATTATCCGGAAGCAGATATTTGCTGTCCTTCATAATCTCCACTTTTACAAAATTTCCGCAGCCCAGCTCCCTTGCCATTCTGGCAATCCGCACCGCCTCCTTCGCGTCCCTGGCTCCGGAAGTATTGGGAAGCAGGGTCACATGCTCCGGTATATAATCCAGAATGTTTTCCGTATCCTTTGTATTGGTTCTGCGCACCGCCAGCGTCACCATCTCCGCACCGGCCTGGTTCACCGCCGCCTGGATCAGCTCCAGGGAATATTTTCCGGAACCCAAAATAAATCTGGAATGAAATTCCTTTCCGCCCAACATCAATGTGTCCTGTGTCATCTTTTTGTCCTCATCTTTCTTTTTTCATCTATTTCGTACGGAATGAAATGTCCCGCCGCTTTTCATAAAAACATCGGCACAGCTTCATGGCATCTCCCACAGCTTTTTAAAATATCAGCCTAATTTCATGATCATAATATCTGCCGCCGCACCGTTCATACCGTACATGCACCTTCCACAATCAGCTCCACCACCGTATTGGCCTGATGTGCCGCGCAGATCATCACCCGGGGCGCCATCAGCCCCCATCCCTCTGAAATCTCCGATACCCCGTCGCCGCACAGATAATAGTGCGGCAGGATCTTTCTGGTCTGGATCGGATTCCCGCTGCCATAGCCCGCCATCCCGGAAGCGCCGACCAGATATTTTTCCGGCAGCTGCTCCAGCACCAGACCGGTCAGCATGGCCTTTTCTTCCGGTGCGTCAAAGGCTTCGCAGATATAATCCGCATCGGACAGCAGCTCTTTCGCGTTGTCCGGCGTCATCTTTACATGGGAAGTTCGGATTTCTATGTAGGGAGAAAATCTCCGGATTTCCTCCGCCATGGCCTCCGGCTTCGGCATCCCGATCTGTGAGAGGGCATACTGCTGCCGGTTTACATTGCTCAGATCTACACAGTCAAAGTCAATCAGATGCAGATGCCCTACCCCGCATCTGGCCAGGGCAATGGAAATCGCCGATCCGAGACCGCCGAGACCACAGACCGCAACCCGGGCCCGGGTAAGCTTTTCCTGCACCGGTTTCGTATGGCGCAGCTCCAGCACTTCCCGGATTTCCTGCTCTGTGGGAATCTTCTGTTTCTTCTCCATCTCAGCCTCCTCCCACAAAACTGACAATCTCCACCACATCCCCTGTGTGGAGCGTAAATGTTTCATACTGATCCCGGGGGACAATTTTCTCATTGCACTCCACCACGATCCGTTTCAGGCTGTAATTCTGCTCCTGCAGATAGTCCAGCAGCAGAACCTCTTCTCTGTTCACATCTTCTCCATTGATTTTTATCACGACTTTCACCTCTCTGCTTCATCGAAACCACCGATTCCGGCCTCTGAATGATCTGACACAATAAAAAAGCCACACAAAGAACTACACCCGCGGTGGTGTACCCCTTCGTGTGACTTCTGTCTCACTCTGCTAATTACAATAATATGATTTTTCCCTTTTGTCAAGAACT
>CALWGM010000110.1 GCA_944380065.1 uncultured Lachnospiraceae bacterium | reverse complement strand
GAACTGGAAGAGTCCAGTAAGCTGGTAAAAGAATTACACAATTACAAGAGCCCGTTTACTCTGGGAAAGATGGTAAAAGATCCCAGCAACTGGACGATGGCTCTCGGTACAGGACTTCCTCTGATGGTTGCCATGACATTCATCGCATCCACGATTCCTGCGCTGTTATCCTATGGATATAGTTTTGAATTCGCATCCGGCGTGTTTGCAATCTGCGGCGTATTTGCAATTATCGGTTCTTTCCTGTTTGGCGTTATTGATCAGAAGATTGGAACGAAGAAAGCAACCGCTCTTTACATAGCATTTATGTTTGTCGCAATTATATGTGCAATTTTCATGGAGAATTCCGCAGTTCTGGTATGGGTAGCCTGCGTCGTACTGATGGCTGCCAATGGATCGGCAAGAAACCTGATTCCTTCTTTCGTAGGAACCAGATATGGACGCTGGGATTATCCCGCAGCATATTCCATGATCGGAACGATCGCCATGCTGGGCGGCGGTCTCGGAATCATGCTGACAGGCCTCTTCCCGACCTACAGGAGTATGTATATTTTTGATATTATAATGCTGGTAGTGGCATTGATCTGCTGCCTGGTAACAAAAGATACCTTTATTGGTAAAAAAGGATGATTTTTCATCCAATGTGAAATGCGGGGGCAGGATAATGCAGTTTATCCTGCCCCTTTTTGGGATTTTCTGACACAGCCGGAGATAGTCCGGGAGAATCCTGTCATCGTGTACTGCGAAAAGATAATTGACAATAAAAAGGAGGAGTACAAATATGAGACCACAGATTACAGAAGAAGAAAAAAAGCTGGAGTTCAGCAGTCTTTTTTTTAAACCTCTCCCGGAGGTGGATGCAAAGCTGCTACAGGAAATGGAGGCCAGTCCGGTGAATCCGGCCAGGATCACATCCGTTCATCAGAGAAATGATATCCTGAAACCGGGCTATCTGGAGGTGGAGAACGGATATGCAAAAATGGAAGATGGATCCGGCTGTGTGGCAACGAAAGTGGAGATGCCGGGAGTAACTCCGGAGATGATCGAATGGTGGTTTATATGGCATGGGCAGCAGGATCTGCGCTATAAAGTCTGGTGTCCCACCCATCATTATGCAGCCCATGTCCTGGAAAAAGATCTTCCGCGCAGACTGGACAAATCGCTGTCCTTAAAGGAGCGGAACTGGAACACGACGGATGTGGTAACCGAGGATGTCGGAGCAGGCCCGCAAAAAATGCATCTGTCCTTTTTCTCACCGGAGGACTACGGATATGACAGGGAACTGATCCCCAATGCGAAGGTGATCGTCAGCGCAAACGTAAAAGACCCGGAGACGGGAATGGGGCTGGTAACATTTTCCCACTGCATCCGGGAGATTCCAGGTGGCATCGAGTATCGTTCCCATTACTGGCAGGGATATAACATTGATGAAAACGGAAAAGCTGTGGCTGTGGCCATTCCGGAGGGAGGATTCCCCATGGAGGTAATGAAGTCCTGTGCACATCACAGTCTGTTGGAATATACGAATCTCGGGATCATTCTTCCCGGATTATATGAAAAGTATAAAGATATGTAGCATGTAGCTGGGAATTGCTTTTTTTTCCGGCAGCGGTTTTCACGCTGCCGGCTTTTTAATGATGTTGTTTAGTAAAGAAATCTCAGCTTACTCCATCGTTTTCAGCGCATTCTCGATGTGTTCAAAAAGCGGAACGGCAGGATAGATCATGCTGTCAAATGTGCCGTTCATGGGATCCAGAAGCAGACTGTTGTCAATCTCGGATTCCGAATCAAAATCAAAGAGGAAGAAGCAACGGCCGTCCCCCGGTACAAACCAGGCATCCAGGAATTTTCCCTCTACTTTCATTTTTTTCAGCATTTCATAATGCGCCCGCAGTGGCGCGGCCATCTTTCGCGGATTTTCCTTCAGCATATCAAAGAAAGCCTGATTGTGCTGTGTGATTTTCAGATATTTCATGGCTGGTTCCTCCTTAGATCAGATCTGCCGTCCGGCAAGATATCCCTCATATACCGCATCCTGGATCTGACGAACCTGTTTGCAGTCTCCGGCGATGTAAATCTCCAGGTCTGTGGTTTCCTCAAGCTCATCTGCAAGCTCCGTCTGAGCAGTGAAGCCTGCAGAAATGACTACCGTATCCGCCGCAAGTGTTTTTGTATTTCCGAAGCGGTCTGTAATCACTGCTGTATTTCCTTCTACGCTCTCCAGCCGGTGTCCGGTGATGACCTGTACGCCAGCTTTTTCCAGCGACATGAGATAGCCGGGAACGACGGTAGCGTGTGTGCCCAGAAACTGATCCATCATCTCCACGATCGTCACGAACTTGCCCTCCGCGGCCAGTTCCAGAGCTGCTTCTGCTCCTGTGATGCCGCCGCCGATGACTACGGCTGTCTTTCCTTCTGCTTTTTTCTTTCCGCCAAGGTAATCCAGCGCATAGGACACATTCGGCTGATCCACGCCGGGAACGGACAGGAGGCGTGTGCGTCCGCCGACGGCGATGACTGCTGCGTCGAACGAGCCGTTTCGGATGGTTTCTGCGGTAGCTTCTTCATATGTAAACGTGATGTCGTATTTTTCTGCCTGAATTTTCAGATATTCTGTATATCTGCGGATATCGGACTTATAATCGGGAACTGAAGCCTCGATCATGGTGCCGCCGATTTCCCGCTTTTCAAACACCGTCACACAGTGTCCCCGTCTGGCTGCGGTCAGGGCAGCAGACATGCCGGCCGGGCCTGCCCCGACGACGGCCACATTTTTCGGAGTTTCCGCTTTGGGATAGCCCTCTTCGTAAAATTTATATAAAGTCGGGTTTACGGCACAGTGGATAGGATGATTTCCCATGATGCCCCGGTCCGTACAGCCAATCATGCAGCGGATACAGGGTACGATATCTTCTGCCTTTCCTTCCTTTGCTTTTTTGGGCCAGAAGGGATCTGCCAGGACCTGGCGTGCGGTTCCGATAAAATCACAGCAGCCGTCCGCAATCAGCTGTTCCGCTTTTTCGGGAGACTGGATGGAACCGGTATACATAACCGGAATATTAACCTGCTCGCGGATCTGCTTTGCCATGCCGGCTGCCGAACCCCAGGACCAGAATCCAGAGGAATTTACGGCGGTTGCATGGGTGCCAATCACAAGATTCAGCAGGACAACGCCTTCTTTCTCCAGTGCCTTGCATACCTCGA
>CALWGM010000109.1 GCA_944380065.1 uncultured Lachnospiraceae bacterium | reverse complement strand
CATTCGATCAGATCTATGAGGCTGCCTCTGAGGTAGAGCGGAAGGAGTTTATGCGGGCGTTCATTGAGCGGATCGAGTTATTCCCGGAAGAACAGCCGGATGACAACTGGATCAGGAAGATTATCTTATATGGACAAGCAGTCGGGAAAGGATTTTGACCGGCCTCAGTATCAGAAGTTAGTGCGGAAATTGAAGAAGGACGATCTGATTTATATCAAAAGCATTGACCGCCTGGGGCGCGATTACGCAGAGATCCAGGAACAGTGGCGTTATCTGACAAAGGAAAAAGGCGCGGATATCGTCGTGCTGGATATGCCGCTGTTGGATAGGCGGAGAGGCAAAGATCTGATGGGAACCTTCCTGAGCGATATCGTACTGCAGGTTCTGTCTTTTGCGGCGGAAAACGAGAGGACGAATATCAGGCAGCGGCAGGCGGAAGGGATTGCGGCGGCAAAGGCCAGGGGCGTCCGTTTTGGGAGGCCGCAGATCGCCATGCCGGAATGTTTTGAAAAAACCGTTCATTTGTGGGAACGAAAAGAGATCACCGTAAAAGAGGCTGTTCAAAGGTGCGGGGTCAGTGAAGCTACCTTTTACCGGAGACTGCGAAAGTACAGGGAAACAAGGGAATAAAAAACAGCTGTCAGAGGAAGAATTTGCAGAATACCTCAGACAGGACAGTATGCTGCAGGAAAAGAAAAAGTATCGGATCAGTTCGGATTTTATTCTCCGGGAGATTGCGGGAGAGTATGCGATTGTTCCGATTGGCAGTGACAGTATATTTTCAAATACAGTGATGGCACCGAATGATTCGGCAGTATTTCTTTGGAAGATGTTTGAACAGCCATGTACCATTCAGGATGTTGTGGTAAAAGGCATGCTGGAGTATGAGGTCGCGGAAGACGCGATCCGAAAATCAATTCTAAATTTTGTAGAGGAAATGATAGAGTATCAAGTTTTAGAGGAGGTTGAATAAAATGAAAAAGATGTGGAGCGAGCCAGTAATAATGGCTCAGAAGTTTATGCCGAATGAATATGTGGCAGCGTGTGGAGATAGTGGCGCTTATTATATTTTCCAATGTAATGCACCAAAAGGAACGTTGTATTATTATCCAGAAAGTGATGGGAGTATAGATGGTGTATATACTGGAGATGGAAGGGCAAGGAAGTTAGGTAGTTTTAAACCTAATCTTTCTGTGAAGCATTATGCGAAAACAACTGATGCTTTCTATGATGGTTTTATAGATTACGATATGGATGGGAAGCCAGACCCGGGTGAGGGGGTTATAGTATGGATTGAACATGGTTGGGATCCATGGTGGGGGCCTACTTCTGATTATCATGCTACAAAGGAATTGGATATGAAAAGTTGGACCACAAGTCAGTCATAATTATTTTTAATGAATAGTTGGGATCGAAACACAACCATGTTTCGGTCCCTTTCAATATTGGAGAAATTCAAATGGCATGCATGGATTTGAATGGCACAACCGTAGAACAGTTTTATATAGAAAATGCCAGGAAAAAGAGGATTCCCATCAATGGCAGCATGGAACTGCTCCCTCTCTGCAATCTAAATTGCCGCATGTGTTATGTTCGCTTAACCGTAGAGGAAGTACATGCTCTTGGCGGTCTGCAGGCGGCGGATAAATGGATTGCACTTGGACGACAGATGAAAGAAGCAGGGGTTCTGTTCCTTTTGCTTACGGGAGGAGAACCTCTACTGTTTCCGGATTTTAGAAAGCTTTATTTAGAATTGCGGAAGATGGGCTTTATCATTACCATCAACACAAATGGTACCCTGGTCGATGGGAACTGGGCGGAGTTCTTTGGAAAATACAGGCCGCGTCGGGTGAATATCACACTTTACGGGGCAAATGAAACGGAATATGCAAAGCTCTGCCGCTATCCGGAGGGATTTCAAAAGGCGGTTCAGGGAATCCGTCTTCTGAGAAAAGCAGATGTGGATGTTAAGGTCAGCTGCAGTATGACAAGGGTAAATGATCAGAGCCTGAAACAGATGTTTGCGATTGGTGATGAACTGGACGTTCCTGTACATATTGATCCCTATATGATGCCGGCGGTACGGGAAAGGACACAGCCATTTTCAGAACAAATAAGAGTATCTCCCCAGGAGGCAGCCAGGGTTTCTGTGGAAGCGCTGAAGCTTCAGTTTCCCGACACTATGTTTCAGCAATACGTGGCGCAGGCTATAGAACGTGTGGAAAATCCCGAATTTCCACGGGGAGACGGTCATCTCTCCTGTCTGGCAGGCAGCTGTTCCTTTACGGTTAACTGGCAGGGGATGATGCGCCCCTGTGTGGTGATGTCGGAGCCGTCCATTTCCGTGTTTGAGCAGGGATTCGCGGAGGCGTGGAAAAAAATCCGGATGGAGACAGATAAACTGGTAATTAATGAAACGTGTACGGCTTGCCGTTATAAGCCAATCTGTAAGGTGTGTGCTGCGATGATGCTGTCTGCATTCCGGAGCACTTTTTACAGTTTCAGGTAAAAGAACCTGGGGATTCAGAATTTGTTTATCGTTTACGGATCATGCATTCACTTCCTGCTTTGGTGGAGAAGATCCTGCTTCGCCGCCCCGACCTGACTGTATACCAGACCGCTGCCGGGGAAGCCCGCCTCATCGGCGTCAAAGGCCAGCCCGCTCCGCATGCACTGTACCGGGAAGTCTCCGGCCGGGAAGCGGAAATCTTTCTTGCCTCCGACGCGCTGGACAGTCTGCGTTTTGACCCGGTATTCACCTCCCTGTTTGCCCTGGAAAGACAGATGATCCGGAAGGACAGCCTGATCCTGCACTGCGCCTACATCCGGTATCAGGGGACTGCCATCCTGTTTTCGGCCCCGTCGGAGACCGGGAAATCTACCCAGGCGGATCTTTGGGAAACGTACCGGGGAAGCGAGACTGTCAATGGAGACCGGGCGCTGCTGCGGAACATGGATGGAGTCTGGCACGCCTGCGGCTGGCCGGTCTGCGGGACTTCAGAAATCTGTCATCCATCGGATACTCCGATTGGTTCGGTGGTCATGCTGCGCCAGGGAAAGGAAAATCATGCGGAGCGGCTGTCGCCGATGCAGGCGTTTGCTCAGATTTACAGCCAGATCACAATCAACCAGTGGAACCGGGAGTTTGTGGGGAAGGCGGTGGAACTGATCGAGGATCTGGTAACCCATGTGCCGGTGTGGCAGCTGACCTGCGATATTTCGGAGGCGGCGGTGCAGTGCCTGTATGACGCCCTGTTTCCTGCGAAAGCACCTGGGAAGGCGGGAACCAGTCATGAAATATAAGGATCTGACCGGATCGAGGATGCAGCGGAGATCCGCCGCACGGCGGAAGAGAAAATATTCGGGGATTTCCTGAAATGGTATGAGGAAACACATTCCCGCCCGGCAGAGGAAACAGGAGGGGATGAATGATCAGACAAAATAAGGACGAAAAAAGGCAGGCCTGCAGCACGAAAAAACAGGCCTGCCCTTTTTACGGCGTCACAGGTATCATCTACAGCCAGTGCACCTGGGCGGAAATCGGTTTGGATGTCAGTTTTTCTGCCTGGCGGTAGCCCACGATACACCCGTGGAATCCGTACTTCCCGGCCGGCAGGCCATGTTCCGCCACATTGCTCCACATTTTTTCCAGTCCGGCGCCGTACTCCTGCAGGAAGGGATCTGCCTTCATTTCCTGTCTCAGTCCGTTAACATCCGCGGCAGACTGGGAACGGATCAGCGCGTCAATTTTTTCAAGCAGCGGGTTGTCTTTGAATATCACGAAGAAATGACGGAAAACATCCACGTCCCCGGCAGAAATGGAGGCGTAGGGCGCCAGCCGCCCGGCCTCTACGACAGCCGCCACGTCTTCTTTCGATGGAACCTGGCCGTTGAATTTGCGGCAGATTCTTCTGCTTTTCATAATCTCATCCAGAGATCGGTTGTCTGATTCTGTAAACATAGTAAAATCCTCCTTTTATGGATTGGTTTCAGGATAAAATCAATCGCAATTCTGATTATTGTAATGACATAGTGTCAGGATAAGGATTGATTCTGCTTCCCCAGGGTGGTAAAATAAAACTGCAGCAGAAACTATGCAGAGCATGGAAAGAGGAGGACAGATCATATGGATTTTTCAGAATTAGTAAAAGCACGCTATTCCTGTAAAAAATTTGACGGAAGGCCGGTAGAAAAGGCGCAGCTGGACGCAATTTTGGAGGCCGGACGCCTGGCGCCTACCGCAAAGAACCTGCAGGAGCAGAGGATTTATGTGGTTCAGTCGGAGGAGGGGCTGGCGAAAGTCGATCAGGTGACTCCCTGCCGTTACAATGCAGGTACAGTCCTGATCGTGGCGTTTGATAAAAATAATGTTTTTGTTTATCCGGGAGAAAAGCGGGATTCCGGCGTGGAGGATGCGTCCATTGTGGCCACCCATATGCTGCTGGCCGCGAAGGCCTGCGGCGTGGAGAGCTGCTGGCTCAATTTCTTTGACCCGGAAGCTGTGGCCAAAACGTTTGGCCTGCCAGAAAACGAGGAGGTTCTGATGCTGCTGGATCTGGGATACGCTGCGGAGGACGCAGGCCCGCTTCCCACACACAGCCAGCGGAAGGATCTTTCTGAGACAGTAACTTACATTTAAAATTTCGGCCCTGTCCCGCAATGCGGGCAGGGCTCATTTTTATCCCCGGTTTTATCGGAATGCAGTGCCGGTGGAATTGTGTGGAAATGATGGATTTTACCCGGATGATACAAAAAGGACTCATGGATCTGCGGTAATTTACTTACATTTTTCAGAAAGTTTAACAAAGCCTGATTTCAGAATTTCCGGATGTTATGTAGAATGTAACATGGTATTTTGCATTGGAAGGAACCGGATTTTGAAAGAATAAAAAAATATGGTCGGATACCCCTTTTTCCCACAAAAAGGTTTCGTATTCTATCTATGAGAAGGAGCAGGCGTTATGAAAAATGAGCATCAGATCGTCAAAGCGGTCTATGCGGCGAAAGAAGATTTGCAGAAAGCGGATGATTTGATCCGGCAGTATATGCCGTTTATCCGGTCAGAGGCGTCCAAATGTATTTCCGGAATCTGTACGGAGCAGGATGATGAATACAGTATCGCCATGATTGCTTTCCATGAGGCGATCCTGGGCTATGAGAAAAGCCGCGGCGCTTTCCTGGGTTATGCATCTATGCTGATCCGCAGCCGCATTATCGATTTTCAGAGAAAAGAATCGCGCCATCGGGGGCATCTGTCGATCCATGCGGAACAGGGAGAAGAAGGAAAAACTCTTCTGGATGATATAGCGGATGACAGCGACCACGCGGAGGAAACGGTCAATTTAGAAGCGACCCGGCAGGAAATCGAGGAACTGTCCGCAGTCATGGCAGAATTTGGCATCAGCTTTTCAGATGTTGCGGACGATTCTCCCAGGCAGGAGCGGACGATGGAGGCCTGTACGGCAGCCATCCGCTTTGCGGCGGAGAACAGGCATCTGTTAGATGGACTGCTGAAGACAGGGAAGCTGCCGCTGGCGCAGCTGGCTGCCGGCTCCGGGGCGGAACGGAAAACACTGGAACGGCACCGGAAGTACATACTGGCGATGCTTCTGATCCAGACCAACGGATATGAGATCATACGTGGGCATCTGCGGCATGTCCTGAGTGGGAAAGGAGGGAAGTCTGCATGAAATACATGGTAATGGAATGCCATCCCGGATATGCGGTTGTCCTGGATGAAGACGGACATTTCCTGAAAGTGGCGAACCTGCGGTATGAGCCCGGGCAGATGGTGACAGATGTCATAGAAATGCAGGCTCCGCAGGACAGGCAGAAGAAAAAGAAGAGACATTCATGGATGTATTCCCTGCCAGCCCTGGCCGCCTGTTTTGCCCTGATGGCTGTATATGGGTTACAGGAAAACAGAACGATATACGCGTCAGTCCATATGTCCATCAACCCGGATGTCCAGATTGATGTAAACCGGAAAGATGAGGTGATCGACCTGACGGGTGAAAATCCGGAGGGAGAGGAGCTGATCGAAGGTTATGAATATAAAAAGAAGGATCTGGATCTGGTGGTAGACGACTTAGTGGACCGGGCGATTGATCTGGGGTATCTGCAGGACGGCGGCCAGATTTCCCTGGCGCTGGATGCGGAGAATGATGAGTGGATCGTGGTGCACAGCGATTCCCTGGGCACACATCTGGGCGAGCATTTAGGCAGCCGTCTTTCGGTTACGATCGATATCAACGGGGAAGTGAAACAGAGCGGGACGGTCACGATCCCGGCCAACCCCGGTACGGAATCCTATACAGAGGAAGATTATGAAACCGGAGAAGACTCTTTCGGAACGCCCGCGCCAGCGGAACCGTCATCCTCCGGTCAGACGTCGGCGCAGCCCGCTCCAACCCCAACCGGCGACAGCGGTTATGATGACGGTCAGACGGATTATGGCGATACGGCAGCACCGGCAGGAGGACAATCCGGATCCGGGAATTCAGGTACGCAGGCCGGCAGCCAGGGATCCGCGGGTGCCAACAGCGGAGGGCAGTCCGATTATGACGACCAGGAGGATGGTCAGTCTGAATACCACACCTCCGATGATGGAGACGGCCAGTCCGGATATGATTCTTCGGATGATGATGATAATAATGATGATTAAAAAATGAAAAATTCAGGCTGCGGCCCCGGTTTTCAGGAACCGGGGCCGTATTCTTTCTATGTAGGGAAAAACAGATGCGGAAAAATCCAACAGGCTGCATGCAGGGTTTCCCACAGGGCTTCAAAAAATCTGAAAAAATAAAGAAACCGACCCCGGTTTTGAACCGGAGCTTCCGTAATCTTAGAATATAAGATAAATAAGAAGCCCGGAAACAACAAAACTGAAAATGAAAACAGGAGGATGAAACCTATGAAAAAAAGAAGAACAATTATCGCAATCGTATTGGCGCTGGTATTAAGCCTGGGACTGCTGGCGGGATGCAGCAGCCAGAATACGGCGGCTGTGACAGACAGCCTGAGCGCAGAGACCGAAACAGCGGCCGGAGGCGTGCTGGTTGTCAAAGTAAATCCTGAGATTGCCGTATCTTATGATGAGACCGGCGCGGTGACAGGAGTATCTGCCCGCAATGAAGATGCAAGAGCCATTATTGAAAGCTGCGGCGATCTGGCCGGACTGCAGACCAGGGAAGCAGTGACGAAGCTGGTGACCGCCATCGGGACAGCAGGATATTTTGCGGAAGAGATTGAGGGCGGCGCCCGTCAGATCACCATCGAGATCGAGCCGGGTTCCCAGCTCCCCAGCGATGTATTCTTAGATGAAATTGTCGGAGATGTACGTAATTGTGTGAACACCAATCAATGGCAGACTCCGCTGAATGTGCAGAATGAGAGCGACTATGGAATTACCAATTATGTAGATACCGATTATGGCCCGAATAACGACGGGAATACCGATTACACCCAGAATGTTTCCGGTACAGCGGGAGCAGCCGGAAGCGGAACATCCGCCGGCAGCAGCCAGGGCGCGGCCAACTATGACGACACGGATTACGGCCCGAACAACGACGGCGTGACCAATTATGACGACACGGATTACGGCCCGAACAACGACGGCGTGACCAACTATGACGACACAGACTACGGCCCGAATAACGACGGCGTGACCAATTACGATGACACGGATTACGGCCCGAACAACGACGGCGTGACCAACTATGACGACACGGATTACGGCCCGAATAATGACGGTGTGACGGATTATCACAGCGGGAATACCAATTATGATGACGGGAACAGCAACTATGACGACGGAAACACCAATTACGACGACGACGGAACAACCAATTATGATGATGGAGACTCCGGTTACGACGATTAAAGAAAAACCACCGCTGAAGCTGCGGCATGAGCTGAAGCACAGAATCAGCTATTCCGATGACCAGGCTGTAACACACAGGCTCAGAAAACTTTTCCGACATGACGCCAATGCTGACTCACACGGTATCTACCGTGTGAGCAGCCTGTATTTTGACACGCCGTATGACAAAGCGCTGAGACAGAAAATCGACGGCGTGGACTGCCGGGAAAAATTCCGGATCCGGTATTATGGTTTGGATACTTCTTTCCTTCGTCTGGAAAAGAAGTTTAAAATCCGGGGACTGTGCGGAAAACACAGCCTGAAACTGACGGAAGGGCAGGTACGGGATCTCCTGCATGGGAACGCGGAGTTCCTGTTAAAGGACGGCCATCCGCTGGGAATAGAGTTCTACAGCAAGATCCGGGGGCAGCTCCTTGCGCCAACGGCAGTCGTCACCTATGAGCGGGAAGCATTTCTGTATGAACCGGGAAATGTGCGGGTGACGGTGGACCGCAATCTCCGTGCGGCTTCCGACTGGATGCATTTTCTGGATCCCGGGCTTTTGCATTTCCCGGTTTCCGATGGTCTGGCTGTGCTGGAAGTCAAATACGACGCGTTTTTGCCGGAGATCGTGGCGATGGCGGTGCAGGTTCCCAACCGGCAGGCGGCGGCTTATTCCAAGTATGCCATCTGCCGCAGATATGATTGACAGAGGAGAAATGGTATGACTTTCAATTTTCAGGATATTTTCAAATCCAGTTTTCTGGAAAATGTGACATCTGTCACTGTGCTGGATATGGTGCTGACCTTAATTCTGGCCTTTGCAGTGGGATTGTTTATTTTCTTTATTTACAAAAAATGTTACGCAGGCGTTATGTATTCCGCCAGTTTCGGTGTGACGCTGATCGCCCTGTGTCTGATCACGGCCCTGCTGATCCTGGCGGTGACCAGCAATATCGTGTTGTCCCTGGGTATGGTGGGCGCGCTTTCCATCGTGCGGTTCCGCACTGCCATCAAGGATCCGTCCGATATCGCTTTTCTGTTCTGGGCGATTGCGGCGGGGATTGTGCTGGCGGCGGGCTTTCTCCCACTGGCGGTGATTGGAAGCCTGTTTATCGGTCTGATCCTGATCATTTTCTCCCAGAACAAAGGGTTTGAAAAGCCTTATATCCTTCTGCTCCACTGTGAAACCCCGGAAGCGGAGAAAAGGGCTCACGATTTTGTGGCGGGGAAGGTGCAGAAGCTGTGCCTGAAAAGTAAAAGTGTAACTCCCGGATGTATTGAATTGAATTATGAGGTTTGCCTGAAGGATGCGGATACGGATTTTGTCAATGATCTGGCGGCGCTTCCCGGCGTCAGCCATACGGCTATGGTATCTTACAATGGCGACTATATGAATTAGGACAATGTTAAAACACAAATATATCAATCAAATCTGTATTCTGGTCATGGCGGCGGCAGTTGCCGTGACCCTTTTGTTTATGAACGGCGCGAAGCTGGGACTGACCCCCGCCTATATGGCGCCGGGATATGAAACGAGGCTGTTTGATCCGTCCCGGGTGCATACCGTGGATCTGGTGCTGGAGGACTGGGAGGGATTTTTGGATACGGCTGCAGAGGAAGAATATCAGTCCTGTACCATTGTCATTGACGGCGAGCGTTTTTCCAACGTGGGGCTGCGGGTAAAGGGCAATAATTCCCGGCGGCTGACCGAAGAGTATGGTCTGGACCGCTACAGTCTGAAGGTGGAGTTTGACCATTATACCTACGGAAGTTATTATGGTCTGGATAAATTTTCCCTGGATTCTTCTTTTCAGGACAACAGCTATATGAAAACCTGGATTACCTATGACATGATGGAGTATATGGGAGTGCCCGCGCCTCTCTGCAGCTATGCCTGGGTAACGGTCAACGGCCAGCCCTGGGGACTGTTCCTGGCAGTGGAAGAACCGGAGGAAGCCTTTGTGAAGCGCAATTATGGAAGAGATCACGGACAGCTGTACAAGCCGGATTACCGTTCCCTGAATGATGAAAATGCGGACGTCCATCTGCGCTACACAGATGATGATTTTGACAGCTACGATAATATTTTCCGTCATGCGAAATTTGATCCCACGGATGAAGATAAAAAACGTCTGATCGAGGCGCTGAAAATTTTATCAGAGGGGGGAAATTTAGAAGAGGCGGTAAATGTGGACCAGGTGCTGCGATACTTTACGGTGCAGGTTTTTGTGGTAAATCTGGACAGCTATCTGGGAAAAACCGGACACAATTATTTCCTGTATGAGGAGGACGGAATCCTCAGCATCCTGCCATGGGATTATAATCTGGCCTTTGCCACCTACAGTCTGGGGATGCCGGATCCGGTCAACGATTCCACGCTGTATGTGAATTATCCCATCAATACCCCGGCCAGCGGTGAGATCATGAAAAAACGCCCGCTGTACCATAACCTGATGAAGAACGACGCGTATTATGCGCAGTACCATGCGTACTTTGATGAACTGATCGCCGGGTATTTTGAGAGCGGCTATTTTGAAAATTTTGTATCGGAAACCAGGGAACTGATCGCGCCCTGGGTGGAAAAGGATCCCACAGCCTTCTGTTCTTACGACGATTTTCTGCTGGGGGTGGATACCATCACGGAATTTTGTCTGCTGCGGGCGGAGAGCGTCCGCGGACAGTTGGAGGGAAGCATCCCTTCCACCATCGCGGCCCAGGCGGAAGACAGGAGCAGCTTTGTAGACGCGTCGTCGGTGTGGCTGCCGGATTTAGGGGAGATTGCGGATTTGAAGGACTGAATCAGAGGAGTGGACTGGCAAAAATACGGAAAACAGAGCGCAGGCCAGTCAGGCCTGCTGCGGTGCTGCAGCATATAATTTCAGAAAAGGGAAGCAATTCCAGGCCGGGTGTGGTATGATGGTACAAAAGAACTTCCGGAGGAAATGAGCGGATTGGAAAGGAGACAGCCAAGATGAAAACAGATCAGGTGGTACAGATCGGGTTTCTGGTGAAAGACATTGAAAAGACGGCAAGGGCGTGGGCGGACTTCCTCGGCGTGGAGATGCCGGAAATTTTTATGACCGGGCCGCAGGAGGAGACCCACGCTGTTTACCGGGGCAAGCCCTGCCCGGGGAGGATCCGCCAGGCGTGCATGGATCTGGCGAATATTCAGCTGGAACTGATTGAGCCGATCGGGGAGGAGCCTTCCTACTGGAAGGAATGTCTGGATCGGGATGGTGAAGGACTTCATCATATCGCATTCCGCATGGATGACAGTGAAAGGGAACTGAAGGAATTTGAACAGCAGGGGCATCCGGTCATGCAGCAGGGCGAGTGGAAAGAAGAGCCGCATAACGGCTTTTATGCATATCTGGATATGCAGGACAGTCTGAAGTGCGTGATTGAACTGCTGGGTCATGTGAAGCATTGAACGGCTTTGGGGATCCTGGGATGGAACTCCCCTTCAAAAAAATAAATGAGATGAGGACAGGAAGATGATGCAGAATAGCAGCCAACAGAAAACAGCACAGGATCTGGAAGCGGTGATTACCAGTTTCAACCAGGGTGAGATGATCCGGGAGGCGGTGCAGTCGCTTTGCAGCCAGACGGTGCTGCCGGGGAAAATCATTCTTGTGGATGATGGTTCGTCAGAGGAAAAATCTTTAACTGTTCTGAAACAAATCGAAAAAGACCGGACATTACCTGTGAGAGTCGAGATCCTGCGGCAGGCCAACGGCGGCGTTTCCGCGGCAAGGAACGCCGGGATCCTCCGGACGCAGACGCCGCTGGTGCTGATCCTGGACGGGGACGACAGGCTGAAGCCCTGTTATATAGAAACGGTGGCTGGTATGCTGCGTGCTGATCCGGAACTGACGGCGGCCTCCTCCTGGATGCAGACATTCGGGGTATTAGACAGTGAAGTCCGGCCTGCAGGCGGAGATGTGACGGCGTTTCTGTCCCGGAACTGCTGCCCGGCGACGCATATGTTCCGGCGTAAGATCTGGGAAGCCTGCGGCGGATATGATGAATCCATGCGTTCCGGTTTTGAAGACTGGGATTTTTTCCTGAGTATGCTGGAGGCGGCGCCAGGCTCGCGGATCGGTATCGCACAGGAGGCGCTGATTGAGTACCGCACCAATCCGGCTTCCTCCAACATCCGCAGTATGGAAAAGCGGCTGGAGCTGATGCGGTATCTGATTGTAAAGCATCAGGGAATCTATCAGAAATATCTGGCAGAGGCGATCCTGGGAGTGGAGTCCATTTCCATGTCGCGCCTGTTTGGCTGGGAGAGTGAGATCTGTCGTGCCCGCGCAGGCGGATCAGGGCTGAGCCGGGAGGCGGAGGAGTTTCTGCGGCATCCCTCTTACGGTGACGGCGGCATGGCGGCGGCCGTGCGGATTGTATCGGAAACGGGAGGTAAATAAGAATGCGAGTGACCGAGAGCTGTGCGGCATGTCTGTATGACAAGCAGAAACATCTGACGGATGATGCCTGCTACCTTGCGGAAATCAGGAATATCATAGAGAACCGGGGCGAGGAGGACACGTCCCCGTATCTGGTTTACCGATTCAATCAGGTATATGAATCCCATTTTGGATCGCGGGCGCCTTATGGGGCAGTGAAGAAAAAATATAACGATCTGGTTCTTTCCGTGGAAGACGTCCTCCGTGACAGGATCGAGACTTCCCAAGATCCCCTGATAAAGTCCTTCCTGTATGCGCGGGTTGGCAATTATATTGATTTTGGCGCCATGAACCAGGTGGATGAAGCGACATTTCTCTCCCTTTTTGATCAGGCGGAAATGAACAGCGGGGAAGGGGAAGTGATGGACTCTCTGCTCAGACAGTGTCAGGACGCCCGCCGGTTTCTGCTGATCGCGGATAACTGTGGAGAGATTGTGCTGGACAGGCTTTTCCTGGAACAGCTGAGACGCAGATTCCCTCAGTTAAAAATCAGCGTTATGGTGCGCGGCGGCGAAGTCCTGAACGATGTAACCCGGGAGGATGCAGAGTATGCGGGGATCCACAGGATTGCAGAGATTGTTTCCAACGGCCTACCAATCGCAGGAACCGTTTACCGGATGCTGCCGGAGTCTGCCCGGACAGTCATGGATCAGGCTGACGTGATCCTGGCGAAGGGGCAGGGAAATTATGAGTCGCTGGCAGGACAGGGGCGCCATATTTTTTACTCATTCCTTTGTAAATGTGATTTGTTTACCAGCCGTTTCCAGGTTCCACGGCTGACGGGAATCTTTACAGAGGAACAGGCGCAGGCAACCGGCGGCTGTTTTTACAGCGGGGCTGACTGCGTGGATAGAGTTTACAGGAGGACAGAGAAATGCAGATCATAGAAGCGGCAGGGGATGACCTTACGGAATTGATGGAATTTTACCGGGTGATGGGGCAGGTACTGAATGAAAAAGACTTTCTCCCCGAGGGAAATAAAGGCGGGTTCCCGTCGGAAGAGATGGTGTCCGGGGCCATCCGGGCCCGGCAGCAGTTTATCGGGAGGGAGGATGGAAAAATCGCTGCAGCGTATATCCTCAACCATGAATGCGAGCCCGCCTACCATGCTGCCCACTGGCAGACAGATGCGGCGGAGGGGGAGTATGTGGTGATGCACGCTTTGAGAGTCTTGCCCCGGTATGGCGGACGCGGATACTCCAGGAGGATGATCGAGCACGCCATTCAGACAGCCAGGGAGTGGAATCAGAAAGCAATCCGGCTGGATGTGCTGGTAGGGAATACGGTTCCGGAAAAAATCTATCAGTCTTACGGATTTCAGTATGTGGAAACCGTGGAAATCTGTTATCAGGATATTGGCGTAGCGATGCCGTTCCGGTTGATGGAACTGGCGTTATAAAGAAAGCAGGAGGAAGGTTATGAGAGAACAGCAGCGCAGGACGGCCGAAGCATCTATGATCGAGTGGCTGTCTCATTCCGGCGAGCTGGGGAAGGCACCGGCAAAGATAGAATGTACAAAAGAATTTGATCTGCACGATCTGCATTATTATGTTTTCCGTTTCAAGGCTAAGATGCTGGGAGAATGGATGCTCGGCGTCTGCGGCGGTTATGAGGGCGATGAACTGGATCACTGCGGACATGTTTTCAGCCAGATGGAGAAATATAATGACCGGACTGCCATTGAGGATGCCGCGGCTATCGTTGAATCCATCCGGGCCTACTGGATGGAGCGGGCCAGACAGCAGGAAGAGTTTGAGAGGAAATTCAGGGCAAATGTGGAATTCAGAATGCAGAAGGAGATTCCGGCGCAGGAAATCGCAGATCAGTTTGTAAAGACACAAAGCCGTTATTGTCTGACCGTGGGTGAGGTTGACTGCCCCTCCGGGAGAATTGTCGTGTCGGATCCGCTGGCTTATCTGCCTGACTCAGATTTTATCCTTGTGTTGGAAAAAAACATTCCGGCAGGCAGATATCCTGTGGAAGTATCCATATGCAGGAATGATGAGATCGGGCTCCGTATGTGTACGGCAAAGCTGAAAGTGAAGGATACAGAGGCGGTAAGCTATGAAAGAGCGGCGGGGCTTGAGGCAGATCAGAAGGGAAAAGATCTGGAGGGATTTCCGGTGGACGCCGGAATGATGTCGTTCTGTGATGAGCAGACGGCCCGGGAATACAGAGACTTTTTACTGAAATGGCACAGCAAAAATCCGGAAGGAAACCATTATGACGACTATTTTGCAGCCTTTTTTGCCAGGAGCTATGAGGCGCTGCCCGCATATCAGCGGGAAGGCGGAGATTTTATAGAATGGCAGAATCCCGACACAGGAAACCGGATGGTGATGATTGCTTCCGGTCTGGGAGATGGATTTTACAGCGCATATTACGGATATGATTCCGCCGGGGAGATCTGTCAGATTATCGTTCCTATGGTAAATCCTTCTCTGTTTTCAACAGGGGAATAGCACGGGAAGATGCAATTTGGGAGATGCGGAATGAAGAAAGTACTGGTAACAGGCGGAACTGTATTTGTCAGCAGATATCTTGCGGAATATTATATTGCAAAAGGGTATGAGGTATATGTGATGAACCGGAATCACAGAGAACAGTCGGAAGGCGTGCGGCTGGTGAAGGCGGACCGGTATAACATAGGCAATGCTCTTGGCGGCATGCATTTTGACCTGGTGATTGATACCGCCTATACCGGGCAGGAGGTACGGCTTCTGCTGGATGCCCTGGACAGTTATACAGATTATGTGCTGATCAGTTCCAGCGCAGTATATCCGGAATATGGGCAGCAGCCGTTTCGTGAAGATTCTGTATTGGCAAGGAACAGGTTCTGGGGAAATTATGGGACGGAGAAGATAGAAGCGGAGAAGGTTCTGCTGGAAAGAAACCCCGATGCATATATTCTCAGACCGGCCTATCTGTATGGACCGATGAATGATATCTACAGAGAAGCGTTTGTGTTTGACTGCGCGCTTGCGGGAAGAAAGTTTTATCTGCCCCGGGACGGGAAAATGAAGCTGCAGTTTTTCCATGTTCAGGATCTCTGCAGATTGATGGACGCCGTCCTGAATTCCAGACCTGCCCGGCATATTTTCAACGCAGGGAATAAAGATACCATATCAGTCCGGGACTGGGCGGAGCTTTGCTATAAAATTGCGGGAAAACAGGCGGAGTTTGTGGAAGTATTTGAGGAGACTGACCAGCGAAATTATTTCTGTTTCGATAATTATGAATATTGTATGGATGTTTCCGAACAGGATAAGCTGCTGGCAGACACAAAACGTATGGATGAAGGACTGCGGGAATCTTTTGAGTGGTATCAAAAGAATGAGAGCCAGGTGGAGAAAATGCCGTACCTGGATTTTATCGACAGGAGTTTTTGAGAATAATGAAGCTGCCATAAAATGTTATGAAGCCTGTGGTTTCAAAAGGGTTCAGTTAGAAACCGTGGAAAGCTATCGTTGTATGGGTGAAGTGTGGAATTGTATGGAAATGGAATTGGTGAAATAAAATCCGGTTTTTGCCAGAGTGCAGCAGCAATGGCAAAAACTGATAAGCCACCCGGATGGATATATGCGAAATACGGTTGAAGAAGTTATAAAGCATTTTGATAAAAACGGGAGAAGATGATGAGTTTGTATTTATAAAGGCGCATTACAGACGATTAAATTTGAAGAGAGTTATTCACTATGACAAACAAATTTTTCCCGGAAGAGCAAATAACCGGGAATGATCAGAGTATATAATGATGGGGAATTCTAATAAGAAATTGGGCTATATAAAGTAACATAATTTGCAGATTTTGGCTGCTAAACTGTCTGTAAACTATCAGATGAGCAGATGAAACCGACAGTCGGTTGAGTATAGAATGGAGAAAATGGTATTATGCAATCATCAAATCAAAGGAGTGGAAACACGATGAAAAAACAAACTTTTGGAACTATGATTGCAGCCTTACGCAAAGAGCAGGGTATGACTCAGCTTGAACTTGCTGAGAAAATGGGTGTTACAGATAAAGCTGTATCAAAATGGGAACGAGACTTATCTTTTCCGGATGTAAAATCAATCCCGAAACTCGCTGAAATTTTTAACGTGTCTGTGGATGAACTCATACAGGTTCACACACACATGAAAGAGAATACGAATGATAATTGTAAGGTTTCCGGAATTGTGAATATTGCACTGAAAGGTATCGCACTGGCAATGGGGATTGCTGTTGTCGTTCTGTCATTTATGAATGAACTTGAAATCCGGAATGCGATCAGTATGTTGGGGACAGGTTTGATTTGTTTGGCTATCGCACAGCTTTCACAAAATGAAAGGGGATAACAAACGCGAAGTTTGCGGAGGTAACAATGGTTAGAGAAGTATACGAAAATGAACTAAACGAACTCCTTGAACTATACTTATATTTGCATGAGGACACAATTCCGGAAGCGACTGAATATCTGAACAGCACATGGAAAACCATAATTCAGGATGAAAACCATCATATTATTGTCAAAGTAGCAGACCACAAGATAGTTTCATCTTGCGTATGTGTTATCATACCAAATTTAACAAGAAATATCAGACCATATGCTTTTATTGAGAATGTTGTTACTCATGCTGATTATCGTGGAAAAGGCTTTGC
>CALWGM010000108.1 GCA_944380065.1 uncultured Lachnospiraceae bacterium | reverse complement strand
TACCTTCCACCAGCGCAGGGCGGCTGTTCGATGCGGTCAGCGCCATCTTGGGCGTGCGGAAGCAGTCTTCCTTTGAGGGGGAGGCCTCCACGACCCTGCAGTTTCGGGCGGAAGCCTTTGAAAAGCGTCTGCTGGCTGCCGGGCAGGAGCCGGAGCAGGAAGCGGCGCGGCAGCTGAAAGGATGGCTGACGGAGGGAGCATTTGTGCCGGATATCATTCAAACAGAAAAAGGCGGGACGGATCCTGCGGAAGCAGGAAAATCCGGAACTTTGTCGGAGACAGGAGATTCCGGAGCAGAAGCGAAACTTATCCTTCCCACGGACCGTCTGGTGCGTCTGCTGGTGGAACGGCGGCTGGCGGGAGAGGATCCCGGCGGGCTGGCATACCTGTTCCATTATGCGCTGGCGGCTCTGATCCGGGCGGGGTGCCGGGAAGCGTCCCGGCTGACCGGGGAAACGGCCTGCGCTTTAAGCGGCGGCGTGTTCCAGAACCAGCTGCTTTTGCGGCTCTGTGACCGAATGCTGCAGGAAGACGGTTTTACGGTGTATCGCCACAGCCTGATCCCGCCCAACGACGGCGGGCTGGCGCTGGGGCAGGCAGTATACGGCATGGTGTATCTGCAGGAGGAGTCGGAGAGATAACTTTGCAGGAAGAAACAGTGGGAGAAAACCAGTATCATATAGAAAAGGAGGAAGTCCTTACAGGATACCTGTATGGACAGAAACCAGTCCAGAAAAGGAGGAAATCCTTACAGGATACCTGTATGGACAGAAACCAGTCCAGAAAAGGAGGAAAGTCTATGTGTGTAGGACTTGCGGCGAAAGTAGTGGGAATGAAGGACGGCATGGCGATTGTGGATGCGTCCGGGGCGAAGCGTGAAGTGTCGGCGGAGCTTCTGGATGATCTGGAGCCGGGGGATTACGTGATGGTTCACGCGGGAATCGCCATCGCCAAAATCGACGGTGACGACGAGAGCGAAGCGGAGGAAATCATCGGCCTGCTTTAGGGCGGTCTGAGGGAAAGAGCGGCCGTCTGACAGGCGCCGCGGAATGGGAGCGATATGGAAGAGACAATCAAAAAAGCAAGGGAAATTATCGAGCAGTATGACGGTCCGAAGCTGCGGATCATGGAGGTATGCGGAACCCATACCCACGAAATATTCCGGCTGGGAATCCGCAAAATCCTTCCGGACAGCATCGAGCTGATCTCCGGGCCTGGCTGCCCGGTCTGTGTGACGCCGGTGGATTTTATCGACGAGGCGATTTATCTGGCGCTGGAGCGGGGCGTTACCGTCTGTACCTTTGGCGACCTGATCCGGGTGCCGGGGACAAAGATGAGCCTGGCGGGAGCCCGGGCAGAGGGGGCGGATGTGAAGATCGTCTACACGCCGCTGGATGCGGTGACGATCGCGCAGGAAAATCCGGAGCAGCAGATCACTTTTCTGGCAGTTGGTTTTGAGACCACCACGCCGGCGGTCTGTCTTGCTGTGAAAAAAGCGAAAGAGAAGGGGCTGACGAATTTTTCTGTGCTGACCGCTAACAAAACCATGCCCAATGCATACCAGGCGCTGAAGGGAAGCGCAGACGCCTTTCTCTATCCGGGGCATGTGAACGCCATTACCGGTGAGGAGGAATGCCGGAAGCTGGCCAGAGAGGGCGTATCCGGCGTGATCGCCGGATTTACGGCGAAGGAGCTTCTGACAGCCCTGGCGGTGATCATTGAGAAATCAAAGGAGGGGAAGCCTTTCTTCGTCAACTGTTATCCACGGGTGGTACGCCCGGAGGGGAATCCGGCGGGGATGCGTATGATAGAGGAAGTAATGGAGCCCTGCGACTCTCAGTGGAGAGGGCTGGGGATCATTCCCGGATCCGGTCTGCGGCTGCGGGATGCATACAGAGCATTCGACGCGCGGCAGAAATACGAGGTGCCGCCCATGAATGGAAAGCCAAATCCGGCCTGCCGCTGCGGCGACGTGCTGCAGGGGAAATGCAGGCCGTCGGACTGCAAAGTGTTCGGCACAGCCTGCACGCCCCAGCATCCCATCGGGGCCTGTATGGTTTCCAATGAGGGAAGTTGCTCGGCTTACTACCAGTATGGGATGGATCAGTAGCGTTTCAGAAAAACAGAGAATCAGCGGAGGATTGTTATGGCAGATAAGAAAGTAACCCTGGCGCACGGAGCCGGGGGAAAACAGACATCAGAATTGATTCATGAGGTATTCCAGGCACATTTTTCCAACCCGGAATTTACCGCGGACGACGCGGCGGTTTTAAATGTGGGGAACGGGAAGATCGCCATGTCTACGGACGGATTTATCGTTTCGCCCTATGAATTCAACGGCGGGAACATCGGCAAGCTCAGTATCTGCGGCACGGTCAACGACCTGTCCTGTATGGGGGCGAAGCCGCTGTACCTGACCTGCTCCTTTATCATTGAGGAAGGATTTTCCATGGAAAAATTAGAGGAGATTGCCGCCAGCATGGAAAAGACCGCCAAAGAAGCGGGAGTGAAGATTGTTGCCGGGGACACCAAGGTGGCAGGCAAAGGCCAGGTGGACAATATTTTCATTACCACCACAGGCATCGGGGCGCTGACCGAGGGCGTGTCCACCTCCGGGGCGTTTGCGAAGCCGGGGGACGCGGTACTGGTGACCGGGGATATCGGGCGGCATGGCTGTACGATTCTGCTGGCCAGGGAAGACCTGGGGATCGAGGCGGATATCAGGAGCGACTGCGCGCCGCTGTGGGGAACAGTGGAATCCATGATTCAGACCACCAAGGATATCCATGTGATCCGGGACGCCACCCGGGGCGGCGTGGGCACCGTGCTCTATGAGATCGCGGCCGAGAGCAATGTGGGCGTGCGCTTAAACAGCGACGCCATCCCGGTGGATCCGGCGGTACAGGGCGTCTGCGGCATGCTGGGGCTGGATCCGCTGTATCTGGCCAACGAGGGAACCTTAGTGGTCATCGCGCCGAAAGAGCAGGCGGAGGCGCTCCTTCCGGTGCTGAAACAGGGAAAATATTCCGCCAACGCTGCAATCATCGGTGAGATCACGGATACGCTGCCGGGCAAGGTGGTGGTGACCACGGAGATCGGCGCGGAGACGCTGCTTCCCCAGCCGGGGGGAGAACTGCTGCCGCGGATCTGCTGATGAAGATGTCCGTGTGATGTGCGATACGGTTCACAGGCTGTATAAGGGAAGTATTCTTGCAGACGGAGCAGATTCTAATTGATCCACGGGATGCGAATCAATGGGGACATAATAAAGAATTAGATAAATATGAGGAAAAGGCTGCGACATACCGTCGCTGAGATATTTGTGCGCGGGGAATGGAGAACTGCATGGGAGATGCAAGATAATTAAAAAACCACTCTGAAAGACCAGTATCTGACAGAGTGGTATTATTATTTGCCATTATTGTATAGTTGCATTTAGTAATTTACATTGCTTATAGTGCCGGAAGCAGAACAGCGTAAACCGATAGTTACGTTTATATTATTCAATAGCATTTTAAAATTAGCTGTTCCTTTTACCGTGTTTCCAGAGCATGATGAATTTCTGGAATTACACTTCCACCCATTAACAAAAATTGAGTAGGATGTAGATGATGATGTGGCTTTTGCGGTTGAGCCGTTATACTGGAATGTTCCTTTTAAATGAAAAGTCCAGCATTTCTTATTGGCAGTATTGTAGTAAGTATATGTTCGTGTGGCCGATTTTGTATAGGTGCTTGCCGCAGGCGTAACTGAATTGTCGTTAGGACTAAGTACCTGGAGTTCATCCACAATATAGGATCCATCTTCCAGTATCACTGTGTTACTATAGATGGTATCATATTTTGGAAGCATACTTGCTGCACTTACTGGTAAATTCATAAATGTTAGGCATACCACAAAGGCAAGGACTGTAAAAATAGTTTTTAATTTCTTTTTCATTCTGTTATTAACTCCCCTTCAGTTTCTGTTGTTACATCAGAGTACATAGCCTGTCTTTGTCTCGATGAAACAGCAATCAATAAAATCAGTATAACAATAATGGCAATAGCAACAAAAAGAAAAATCCTTAATTTATTCCGGAATGCAGCACGTTCTTTGGGACCGTATGGTCTCTGATTATTGATAAACTCTGCGGCAAGATCTTCGGGCTTTCCGAATTGTTCCATCAGGTCTGTATAGGTAAAATCAGGAAACTGCTGTGCATATTCCAGAAGGTTCTGGCGGAGATCATCCAGATATTCATCTGAAGGAACCAGATGATAAATGTTTTTCTTTATATCTTTTATATATTCTTCAATCGCATCATTCATTGATTGCTTTCCTCCCCAAAAAGAATAGAACTGACAGACTGGCTTAATCTGGAATAAGCTCTTGTAATTTCGTTCAGATAATGAATTCCTCGTTCTGTAATCCGGTAATATACCCGGACCCTGTTGTTTTCTGATATTTCCCGTCTGCTTTTTTCTATGAAACCATCAGATTCAAGTTTGTTCATTATGTGATATGACAAAGGCATTTTATATACATTATCCGTGAGCTTCAGTGTTTCACTGATAAATTCATAAGCATACATTTCCCGTTTGCTTAAAAGGTGAAGTATAAGCAGCTGGGTTGTTGATTTTTTGAACTGCGTTTCAAAATTCTGAATATTTTTTTCAATCGAGGTTTCGACCTGCTCTTTTTTCAATTACATCCCTCCCATCCCTGTCAGTTTTTAGTATTAACATATCACAAAAAATTATTATTTTCAATATAATTATATTTATAGTATATTGACAAATGTTAGATGATAATGTAATATATAGTCATACTAAGAAGGAGGAACGGTCCATTGGGAAAATGAATTATCTGACTATTGAACGCTGATTAAAATGTTGCGTTTGGTATTTGTGAAATGCTTTTGCTTTATCAGAATAAAATTTCTGAAATAGAAGAAGCGGAATAGTATCAGCGGATACTGGAAACCAGCAGAAAGACGGTCTGGTTTCCGGATATTTTAAAAATATAGCGGGGAGGTGAGTGTGGATGCGGATAAAAAGAAAATAAAAAGTCCTTCTCATATCTGTTGACCAGACAGCTACAATCAAAATATTTTGATTTATATGGGAAGGACATTTACAGTATAGCATTTTTGGGGGGATAAGAAAAGCACATAATTCATTATTACGAAGATTCCGGATATTTTATGAATCTCATGCTTCTACAAAAAAAGATAAGAGTTTTGTGTAATATTTATCAGGAACCATGCCATAATTTCTTTAATACAGAACTGCTTTTATTTGTAATTGGGAAATCAGATGGCATATATAAAATGCTTCAGAAACAATTGAGAGAAGATTTTGGTTTGTTAAATACAGGGAGGAAAAAATGAATAAAGTATTAGAACAGACAAGTATGAATATTAATGGGGGCTGTACTGTTATTGCACGTTCGACATCTTCGGATCCGAAATTAAGATGTGCGTCCAGACCCGGGGTTGCAGGGGTAGAATGGATTTGTCCGATTCCAAAGCATGAGTTGGTGCATATTTACGACGGGATAGCATATGATTACAGATATGGTGATGGAAGGAGATATCGTTGTCCCAGAAAGGCGTGCAACATTTGAGATAGTCTTTTTGACAGCAAAAAACATATAATAACGTTTCAGAATTAACAGAAGATCATAATCAATTAAGATCGGGAGGAAAAATGAATAAAGTATCAGAACAGGCAAGTATGAATATTAATGGGGGTTGCACCGTCATTGCACGGTATCGTCTTCGGATCCGGTATTGAAAGAAGCATCCAAGCCTAATGTTAAAGGTATCATTTGGACTTGTCCGATTCCAAAACATACTACAACACATACCTTTGATGGGATATCATATGATTACAGATATGGTGATGGCAGAAGATATCGTTGTCCGAAATGCCCGGTATAGCCAATGTATTTAAAAAGGCTGAACAATGAGATTTCATGATAATAAGAACCATGAATCTGAAGTTAGGATACGAATATCATGGCACAGCCATGATATTCGTTATCCAATTATTTTCAGAAAATAATGATTGAATCATAAATATGGGAAGGTTACTGCCATTATTAAAATGGATACCATTCATGGCAGGACGGGGGAATTGAAGAATGAAGAAAAAAATGATTATCGTTTTGTGTTTCATGGGGCTGATATCTGTCGCCCTGCCCGGATGCAGTGATACAGGGCAGGATCAAAATACACTTTCAGATATGGAAAATGACCAGCCATTGGAAAATGCTACAGGTATGTCATCCGTAATCAGCATAGAGGATGCCTATTATTATGACATCCTGGAGGACAGTGAGGGAAATCTTCTGGCTGTTACAGATAATGATATAATAGGGGAAAATACAGGACAGCCTGTGATTGCATGGGAAAGTCCCGATAAAGGGGAGACATGGAAGGAACTGATCTGTCAGCCGGAAACAGTGCCACAGGATTCCATGTTCCTGTCGGGGGCCATACGTGAAGGAAAAGACGGGACAGAAGTGTTTGCGGTATTCGAGGACCAGGCAGATGATATGGAAGAAGGCGGCGGGAGCCACCTCCTGCGCATTACGGAAGCTGGTTATGAGGAATTAAAGACCGGTGAGGAATTCCAGGAAACAGGGCTGATCTGGGATATCACCTTTGTAAACGACCATGTTCTTGCCCTGGGAGGGAGCGAACAGTGCGCTTTCTATGACATAGAGAAACAGGAAGTGATCAAGAGTTTATCCGTTGATCCTTTTGCTGCTGCATTCCTGCCCATGGAAGGACAGTTTGTGGTATATGGGACAGAGCTTGTTTCCTGTCTGGATGCTGAAACATTAGAGGAAGTAGAACCGGCGGA
>CALWGM010000107.1 GCA_944380065.1 uncultured Lachnospiraceae bacterium | reverse complement strand
GTTAGTCAGAATATCAAAAATATTGACGCAGTTGAGCATGCGCACGCCCAGCTCAAGGGCCTTTCTTCTCAGACGTTCAATAGCCCGCAGTTCAATGCCGACACCCATCAGCTTACTCTCCGGGTGCACCCAGTATTTCAGTGAGCCGTCCTCATGGTGGGAGACCAGGACGCCGCAGAAATCACGCAGCCATTCGATCGACTCTGTATTCGTAGAAAGATAATCATACAAAAGTTCCTGATCGTTCAGGTATGGCGTCTGGTTCTTTACCATCCATTCGGTCGATTCACGGACATCCTGCCAGGGTGCATGTCCGACGATTCCGTTTCCGGCTTTGGTAGACTGTCCTGCATATCCTGCATAGCAGCGTTCTACGATCAGCACATCTTCTTCCGGCGCCTCCTGTTTTGCCCGTATTGCTGTCACAAGACCGGAAAATCCACCGCCTACCACGAGAATATCGGTCTCAATGACTTTTCCCAATTCATTTAAACTTGCCATATTTCTTTCCTCCTATCCTTCCAGCGGATCATGTCTGATGACTTCCAGTGTCTGAATTTCAATGCAGTTATTCAGACAGGCCATCTCACATTTGTAGCAATGTACACATTCCTGAATATATCTGGGAACCGCACAGCGTTTTTCCTTATCCCAGCGCCATACATTCTCATCGCACGCCCGGATACAACGTCGGCATCCGCTGCAGCGGTCCGTATCCACGGTATGTTTTACACTAAACTGTTGTCCGATATGTTCAAAGATCATTTCCCATTCTCCTTTCTTTTCTCCTGAACACATTCATTCAGATACGCGTTTTTGATGATTTTATTTTATCAATTACCCTCTCCTTCCTTTTCGTCATTTCGTCACAAAATAAATCTCTGAATTGTGTCCCAATAGACATGTCATATATGGTAGAATGAAAAGAAAGCGTGAAGAGCATACTGCATTTTTTGCCTCTTCCGATCATTGGGGGAAAATCGATTATGTTTATTACATTGAAAGAAATCCAAAAGCTTTTCCCGGAATATCCATACAAAATCATCGACCAGAAATATCCGATCTGTATGGATAAATACCGGATATCCGAAAAACCGGAGGATCTTGCTTCACCGGATCCGCACTGTCTTTACATCATCGCGGATTCCGCACAGCCGTTTCACTTTGCCCGGCCTGCAGACTGCAGCATTCTGTTTCTGACGGATGATCTTACCCATTCTGTCTCCAGTCATGATGCAGATTTTCATTCTATCCTAAAGCTTCAGACTACTGACCTGACGCTTGTGCGCACGCGGCTCTACGATTTTTACGACCGGCAGTACAGCATCGGACTGGTGGCGGAATCTCTGCTGGATATCCTGTTTTTCGAAAGCGGGATCCAGGCCATGATCGACCAGGTTTATCCGGCCTTCGGGAATCCGATCTATGTATTTGACAATGCCTTCAATCTGATCGCCTCCACCTGGGATGCCGGGAACGACAAGGAGCAGGGTAAGGGCATTATTGAAAACCAGGGGTTTACCGAAAAAGAATTCGAAGTGCTGAATCTGTCGCACATCCACAAGAAGATTCTTTCCAGCAACTATCCGATCCACTCGAAGCATCCGGTGTACGGGTATGACCAGCTCATCTGTGCCATTGACACCCACAAGGACATGGGACATATTGTGGTCAACGGGGTCAACCGGGATCTGACAGAGATGGATCAGCAGGTTCTGTATCTGCTGAAAAATGCGATCGGCCAGCAGATGAAAAAAGATGAATTTATCCGCAATAACAGAGGATTTCACTATGAGAATTTTCTGCGTGATCTTCTGGATAAAAAAATCGCCATAGGAAAAGCACAGGCTCAGCGCATGAATTATGTCACACAGAGTTTTTCCGGCAATTTTTACTGTATAGTCATTGAGGCAGCCCGCAGTTCAAACACCTTAAATACAATGCATATCCGCTATCTGTTTGAAGCCGCTTTTCCGGACACCATGACGCTGATGTACAATGGAGGGATCGTTATTCTGCTGCGCCTGAATGAACAGCAGCTTCTTCAACAGAAGGATTATGATAAAATCACGGAATTATGCAAAGAATATGGTATGTTTGCAGGTATGGGGAATAATTTTCATAATATCTTTGACCTTGCCGAATATTATCAGCAGGGTCTCAGAGCGATTGAACTGGGCTGCAAAGATAACAGTCCCTCTCTTTATATTTACCGGAACTATTATCTGGCTCATATCGTAAACATATTTGCTCAGAAGGAATCCGTCCGCACGTTCTGTCATCCCCAGCTTCAGACACTCCTGGACTATGACCGGAAGAATCACACCAATCTGTCCTATATTCTGTACATGTATCTGGTCTGCGAACGAAATACTGCCGTTACCGCTCAGGCAATGTATATTCACCGCAACACACTTGTCTACCGTCTGAAAAAAATCAATTCCCTAATTGATTTCGACTATGACAATTATCAGGAGCGCCAGCATATCATCCTGTCCTTTGAGTTTCTAAAAAACGAAGGAAAGCTTCCGCCTTCTGACAACCCGGTACAAAACTGACTGCTCTGAACCTGCAGATTCATTATATTCTTTTGCTTTTTCTCACGGTTCGGCACTGCTGCACAAAATATCCTTTATTTTGGGCGGCAGTGCTGAATTTTATTTTTTTCAGATTTGATATATTTTAGGGTACAAGGAGGAATATTCTAATATGAAGAACAAATTTTATCCACATTTATTCCAGAAAGGAAAAGTCGGAAATCTGACCGTGAAAAACAGGATTATCCGAAACTCTATGGGAACATATCTGGCAAATCCGGATTGTTCTGTCACAATCCACAATGTAAAGGCTGCGGCAGAAGCCGCTTCCGGCGGATGCGGCATTGTCTTTATGGACAATGTTGTCATCAAATATATGTACCACATGGTACTCAGCGCCTCCAACGACACCTATATTCCAGGACTGTCCATGATGGCTGAGGCAATCCGCGATCACGGCGCCCTCGCCGGCATGCAGTTATCACATCCCGGACGCGATACCGGTTTTGTGGGAGGAACAGAGGTCGTATCCGCATCCCGCATCACCTTTGAACCTTGGTATGAGGCGGGAGCTGAACTTCCGCGTGAACTGACCATAGAAGAAATATAAACACTGATACGCCAATACGGCGAAGCAGCCGCGCGGGTGAGAAGAGCAGGATTTGATCTGGTGGAAATCATGGCGGCTGCCGGATGTCTCCCCACCAATTTTCTCTCTCCCCACGACAATCAGCGCACCGATATGTATGGCGGAAGCCTGCACAACCGGATGCGTTTTCTGATCGAAACTGTCCGCAGCATTCAGAAAATTGCGGGGAAAGATTTCCCGATCAGCGTAAAACTCAGCATGGATGATCTGGAACCGGAGGGTATCCGGCTTCCGGAAACAATCGAGGTATGCAAGGCACTGGAGAAAGAAGGCGTTGTCCTGCTGAATCTTGTGATTGGCACCCATGCAACCGCCGTAAATTCCTCTGGATTCTGGTCCTGGGGTTCGGCAGCCGGCATGGCAAAGCA
>CALWGM010000106.1 GCA_944380065.1 uncultured Lachnospiraceae bacterium | reverse complement strand
ATCAAAGGCTGCGCCACGGAGGATTATTCCGACGTACTCGGCGCAGCCGGGTACATAGAGGAAGAACCCCTGTTGCCGGTGGTGTCGTATATGCCGCCGATGTGTGATTTAGATTACTATAGCATTTCCTATATACCATATCACATTTGTCTGTGAATTACCAGAAAGATTTTTTGAGTGAGCATATTTGAAGAATAAAAGAAAATATGTTAGTATTAACGACAGTGTAAATGTCTCTCAATAAAACATAACGCAAGCGGGAATAGAAATGCAGAAAAGTAACCTTGGAACAGAGAAAATCAAAACATTGTTTATCCGTCTGGTGATTCCGTCTGTTATTGCACAGCTGGTGAGCCTGATTTATAATATGGTGGATCGTATTTATATCGGCCATATTGCAGATGTGGGAAGCCTTGCCCTGACGGGGGTGGGGGTCTGTACGCCGCTGGTGCTGATGATCACCGGATTTGCCAACCTGGCGGGCGCGGGCGGAGGACCGCGGGCTTCGATCGCCCTGGGAAAAGGGGACCGGGAAGAGGCGGAGCGGATTTTAGGAAACTGTTTTCTGTTTGCCATCCTGCTCAGCGCTGTGCTGACGGTGGTGTTCCGGGTATTTTCCCGGCAGCTGCTGGTGTTGTTTGGAGCCAGCGATCACACGCTTCCGTATGCCATGGCTTATATGAATACCTACATTCTGGGAACGGTGTTTGTGGTTCTGACCCTGTCCATGAATTTCTTTATCACAGCGCAGGGCTTTACGAAAATCAGTATGCTTTCGATTTCGCTGGGAGCAATCTGCAATATTGTGCTGGATCCGGTCTTTATCTTTGGTCTGGATATGGGGATCCGGGGAGCGGCGCTGGCCACGGTGCTCTCACAGGCGCTGTCGATGATCTGGATCCTGTGTTTCCTGTTCGGGAAAAAACCGGAGGTGCGGATCCGGCGGCAGCGGATCCGGCTGGAATGGAGGATTCTGACTCCCTGTCTGGCGCTGGGGCTGTCTCCCTTTGTCATGCAGATTACGGAATGCGCGCTTTCCATCTGCTTTAATAATTCTCTCCTGAAATATGGCGGCGATATTGCGGTGGGAGCGATGTCGATCTTTACCACCGTCATGCAGATTGCCTCGCTTCCCATGCAGGGAATCTGCCAGGGGGCGCAGCCGATCACCGGATACAATTACGGCGCCGGGCGCTGGGATCGGGTGCGGGAAAACTTTTTCCTGCTGGTACGGACGGGAGTGATTTTTGAGAGCGCGGTCTGGATTCTGATTCTCATTTGTCCGCAGATTTTCATCGGTATATTTACCAATGACCCGGAGCTGACGGCTTACTGTGTGCGGATGATACGGATCTACTTTGCCACCCTGTTTGTGCTGAGCCTGCAGAATACCTGCCAGAATACCTTCCTGGCGCTGGGGAATGCAAAAACATCGCTGCTTTTAGCGTTGGAGCGGAAGGTGTTTCTGCTGATTCCCATGATTTATATTCTGCCGCTGATCTGGAAATCCAATCAGGAGGCGGCGGTATTTCTGGCAGAACCGATCTCGGACTGTATCGCTGCGGCGACTACGGTGACCATGTTTTTGCTCCAGTACCGGAAAAAGCTGTTTGTCCCAAAGGGGCAGCAGGAAGAAAAAAGGAGGAAATTATGAGCGAACAAAAAAAAGATACGAGGACAGAATTTGAAAAGTTAAAAGCGGGAGAATTGTTCTGGAACAGTGATCCGGAGATCCTGGCTGTGAAAAGCAGGGCGCGGGCGCTGGCGGACAGTTATAACCGTACCACGGAGGATCAGCCGGAAGAGCGGCTGCGGATTTTAAAGGAACTGTTCGGGGATTGCGATGATGATATTTTTATCAAGCCGCCGTTTTACTGCGATTACGGGTTCAATCTCCATGTGGGGAAAAAATTTTTTGCCAATTTTGCCTGTGTGATGCTGGATGTGGCGCCGATCACCATCGGGGATAACTGTCTCATCGGACCGGAGTGTGGTTTTTACACGGTGAACCATCCGATGGATTCCAAAACAAGAGTGGCAAATTATGTTTATGGAAAACCGATCACGGTGGGGGATAACGTCTGGTTCGGCGGGCACTGCGTGGTGCTGGCTGGGGTTACCATCGGAAATAATGTGGTGGTCGGCGCAGGCAGCGTGGTGACAAAGGATATTCCGGATAACGCGGTAGTGGCGGGGAATCCGGCGCGGATCCTGCGGTATACGGAATAGCAGGCAGCTGACAAGGAGAGTGAGATTATCGTGGATACAACCTATCTGGCAAAGATCCTGTCCCAGGTTTCCTCCCATGAGGTGAGCGTGGAGGAGGCGCTGGGGCAGCTGAAGAATCTTCCTTATGAGGATATCGGTTATGCGAACATTGACCAGCACCGGAATCTGCGGACGGGACAGGCGGAGGTGATCTTCGGCCAGGGCAAGACTCCGGCGCAGATTGCCGGGATCGTGGAACATATGAAAAAAAATAACAGCCGCATCCTGATCACCCGGGCAGACCGGGAGGACTATGAGGCGGTTTTTGGGACAGCGCCGGAGGCAGCGTACCATGAACTGGCCAGGATCATTACCGTGGGGGAGAAACCGGAGCCGGTGCAGACCAAAGGGCCGATTGCCGTTGTGACTGCCGGAACCTCCGATATCCCGGTGGCCGAAGAAGCGGCTCTGACGGCAGAATTTTTCGGCAACCGGGTGGACCGGGTGTTTGACGTGGGTGTGGCCGGGATCCACCGGCTGTTTGATAAGATGGATCGGATCCTGCAGGCGGATGTGGTGATCGTGATCGCCGGGATGGAGGGCGCCCTGGCCAGCGTAGTGGGCGGCCTGGTGAGCGTTCCGGTGATCGCTGTGCCTACCAGCGTAGGCTACGGCGCCAGCTTCGGCGGACTGGCGGCGCTTTTGTCCATGCTGAACAGCTGCGCCAACGGGATCGGCGTGGTGAATATTGATAACGGCTACGGGGCGGCCTGCCTGGCGTCGAAGATCCATATTGGACGCTGAAAAAGCCTGCGGGCAATAAAACGTTGCGTTACAAATCTCCCTCCGGTGTGCTATAGTAAAAGCAGATAAGGAGGGAGCGTTATGTCAGATATTCCGAAAAATCTGAAAAAGTTTCGAAAGGAATCGCAGATGACCCAGCAGCGAGAAGCTGCCGGAGGAACAGCGTGTGATCCTCGTCAAAGCGGGAAGGGTGCAGGATTTTGTATCTATCCTGATTGAGAATAACTGTTCCAGTGAGGAACACACAGACGGTCATACCACAAAAGCAGATAAATTCCTGCACGGTTTTGGTATTTCCAATATGAAAAAGGCGGCGGAAAAATATGGAGGTAGTTGTACCACCACACAGGAAAGCGGAAAGTTTACCTTGAAGATATTGCTTCCGGTGAGGGGCTGAGAATTATAGAAAGTAAGGTGTCTTTTTTTCGGTCGTTATACCCCCGATTTTGCTGACCAGCAAAATCGGGGAGATATTTTTTTTACTGTTTCGTATGTGTAGGCCGATCTGACATTTTCTCCATAATCTGCCTGATATGCGCCTCTGTCTCTTCCAGTTCTGCGGCGATTTCAGAAATGTTTTTGCCTTTTGCAAGCTTTCGCTGGATCAACATTTCCAGGAGTCTTTCTTCTCCCTGAGCGCGGCCTTCTTCCAAGCCAGACCGCCGGCCCTCCTCCAGCCCGGCAGTTTTCCCGGCGTTCCAGGCAGCTTCCCGCTCCTGCCGCATATGCTTTTCCTGGTCATACTCAAAGATACTCATCTCTTTCGCCTCCGTCCTGTGATTTTCAAGAAATTCTTTCAGAACATCCTCGTCGATGC
>CALWGM010000105.1 GCA_944380065.1 uncultured Lachnospiraceae bacterium | reverse complement strand
AGCCGGCATGGAGCCTTCCGATCACGCCAGATTCTGCCAGTGCTACAAAAACAGGGATGAGCGGCATGACTGATCTTCCTGGGATTGTACAGTCCATAAACCCCTGCGCATATCTGAGTTAATTTTTATAAACTCAGTTAAATACTGTATTGATTTTCAGACTCCCCTATGCTATTCTGAACTCAGATGGAGGTGTGTTTTACAGCTACGAAAAGGACGCCGCCCCCACGATCTATCTGTTTGAACATACGATTCCCTGCGGGATTTTTGATGATCTGAAAATCTGTATCCGGGATCTGCTGCAATAAAAATCGAAATTTCCTATTGCTGGGCTTTGTTTCGCCCGACATTTAATTTATTTGGAAAAGAGGCCATCGCGCTTAAGTGCAACAGCCCCTTACGTCATTTTATCCAATTCTTTTCCGGATCTCATCCAAAATACATCCGGCCGCCTCCTGTTTACTCATCAGCGGCAGTTCCTTCTCTTCCTCCGGCGTAATCATGGTGATCACATTGGTATCTGTTCCAAATCCGGCGCCTTTTACCTTCAGGTTATTCGCCACGATCATATCCAGATGTTTCTTCTGGATTTTAGCCCTGGAGTTTTCCAGCATATGCTGGGTTTCCATGGAAAATCCACACACAAACTGGCCTTTCTTTTTTGTCGGTCCGACGGTTCCCAGAATGTCCTGCGTCCGGGCCAGCGGAATCGACAGGTCGCCCTCTTTCTTCTTGATTTTCTCCGTGCTGACTTTGGCCGGCCTGTAATCCGCCACGGCCGCCGTCATGATGATGATATCCGCGTTTTCACGCTCCGCCATCACCGCTTCATACATATCCCCGGCGGAGATCACCGGAATCATACGCACCGCTATGGGCGGCTCGATGGCGCAGGGGCCGGAAATCAGGGTCACATCGGCTCCGCGGAGCATGGCATTTTCCGCAATCGCATATCCCATCTTTCCGGTGGAATGATTCGTGATATACCGCACGGGATCGATAGCTTCCTGGGTAGGCCCTGCAGTCACCAGCACTTTTTTCCCGGCCAGATCCTTTTCTTTTGCAATCAGCCGCATAATATGGGCAAACAAAACTTCCGGTTCCGGCATTTTCCCCTTTCCAATGTCCCGGCAGGCGAGCATCCCGCTGGCCGGCTCCACGATGAGCTTCCCATAATCCGCCAGTTTCTTCAGGTTGTCCTGCAGAATCGGGTTTTCATACATATTCGTATTCATAGCCGGAACGATAACCATCGGCGCCTTGCAGGCCATGGCCGTGGTAGTCAGCATATCATCGGCAATCCCATTGGCCAGCTTGCCGATCACATTGGCGGAAGCCGGCGCGATCATCATCAGGTCTGCCTGGGCTGCCAGATTCACATGCGCCACATGAAACTGAAAATTGCGGTCAAAAGTATCCACCAGGCATTTGTGGTTGGTCAGCGTCTCAAACGCCGTGGGATGAATAAAATTGGTGGCATTCCGGGTCATGATCACATGCACGTCCGCATGCTGTTTCACCAGCATGCTGGCAAGATTGGCGATCTTGTAGGCGGCAATGCTTCCGGTAACGCCAAGAACTACTGTTTTTCCCTTCAGCATATCTTACCTTCCTTTCCATCCAGCCGCGCCTGGTCGAACAGCTGGCCGTGTTTTTCATAGCAGGTGATACGGCTGATCCGGTTGATGTCATCCACAAAAACAACAGAAGGCTTATGCTCTTTCGCCTCCTCCGGCGTCATATCCGCGTAAGACATGATAATGACTTTGTCTTTCACACAGCAGCAGCGGGCCGCCGCACCGTTTAAACAGATGACTCCGCTTCCGCGCTCGCCGGCTATGGTATAAGTTTCAAACCGTGCTCCGTTGTTCACATCTACAATCTGTACTTTTTCATATTCTAAGATTCCCGCAGCTTCCATCAGTTTCTCATCAATGGTAATGCTGCCGACATAATCCAGGGCGGCCTGGGTAACTGTCGCACGGTGAATCTTTCCCTTCAACATCTGAATCGTCATATTACCTCCTTATTGGGCTGGGTTTTGCCCATAAAGGTATCCTGGAAGGATTACCTCCTTATATTGGGCATTTTTTTGCCCATTTAGGTATCCTGGAAGGATTACCTCCTTATTGGGCTGTTTTCTGTCCATTTAGGTATCCTGGAAGGATTACCTCCTTATTGGGCTGGGTTTTGCAGCTTTTCGCGTCCCTCTGCTCCGCAGTGCGGAAAAGCTCGATTCCGCTTTGCTCCATCTCGCTTTTCTTGGCTTTCTCCCCACAGAATGGCGAAACCGAAAACCATCTTACATGCAAGCATGACGCGGCTTTTTGTCTCCATCGGCTCGCACTGCTCATTGCTTTACGATAAAGTTATCAATCAGTCTGGTTTTGCCGATGTAGACGGCGATGGCTACGAGGGTGGGAGCTTTGATCTCGGTAACCTGCTGCATGGTAAGGCCATCTACCGCTTTGACGTAATCGATTTTCGCCAGGGGTTCTGTTCTGATGTTTGCCTTCATGGCCTCCACTAACTTCACAGCGTCGGTCTCGCCCTCTTCCACCATTTTCTGCCCCATGAAGATGGTCTTGCTCAAAATCAGCGCCGCCTGGCGTTCTTCCTGGGACAGGTATGTATTTCTGGAGCTTTTTGCCAGTCCGTCCTCCTCACGGATGATGGGACAGCCAATGATCTCCAGGTTCATATTCAGGTCTTCCACCATATGTTTTACCACCGCAAGCTGCTGGGCGTCCTTTTCGCCAAAGTATGCCCGGTCAGGCTGGACGATATTGAACAGCTTGGTCAAAACGGTGCAGACCCCGCGGAAATGCACCGGGCGGGACAGACCGCAGAGCTCTTCTGTCAGTACAGACATATCCACGTAAGAACAAAATCCATCGCTGTACATCTCAGACGGTTCCGGGTGGAAAATCAGGTCTGCCCCCAGACTTTCACAAAAAGCGCTGTCCTTTTCCAGATCCCTGGGATAGCTGGCCAGATCTTCTGTGGGTCCGAACTGCATGGGATTGACAAAAATGCTGACTACCACTTTATCATTCTGTTTCCGCGCCTCTGTAATCAGGCTTCCATGCCCTTCATGCAGATATCCCATGGTAGGGACAAAACCGATGCTCTGCTCCTGCTTCCGCCAGCCGGCTACCATATCTTTTACTTCCTGAATCGTTGTTACTATTTTCATGTTTGTTTCCTTTCCTGTGGGGAAACGGCTGTTCCTGCGATCTTCACATGAAAATCAGGACAGCTGTTCCATATTGTTACTGCTCGCTGTTCTCTCTGGCAAGAGCTTCTATCACGTCATCTGAAATTTTGTATGTGTGCTCCTGTGCCGGGAAAGTACCTGCCTTGACTTCCTGCATATAATCCGCAAAAGCCCGGCTCATCACTTCCCCCACATTGGCAAACTGTTTGACAAATTTCGGTACATAATCGGTAAACATACCCAGCATGTCCTGATATACCAGAACCTGTCCGTCGCAGCCGGCCCCGGCGCCGATACCGATGGTGGGGATGCTGACGGTATCTGTAATGATCTCCGCTAATTTTGCCGGAATTCCCTCTAAGACAACCATGCAGGCCCCTGCTTCTTCCACACGTTTCGCATCCTCGATCAGGGTGCGGGCCGCCTCGATGCTCTTGCCCTGCACCTTAAAACCGCCGAAGGCGTTGACCGACTGGGGGGTCAGGCCGATATGCGCACAGACCGGGATATCCGCATCCACAATGGCCCTGATCTGCGGGCATACCCTGGCGCCGCCCTCTAATTTTACGGCGTTTGCCCCTGCCTCCTTCATAAAACGGCCGGCATTCATCACCGCGTCGTATACGGAAGTCTGATAAGACAGAAACGGCATATCCCCAAGGATCAGCGCGTTTTTCGCGCCTCGGCTTACCGCCGCCGTGTGCGCCAGCATATCCTCCATGGTCACCGGCAGCGTGTTTTCATAGCCCAGCATGGTATTCCCCAGGGAATCTCCCACCAGCAGGATCTCCACGCCCACAGCGTCCATCAGCTTCGCCGTAGAATAATCATAACAGGTCAGCATGGTGATTTTATTGTTTTCTTCCTTCATTTTTTTCAGAGTTGCAACTGTCGTTTTCATCGCTTAAAATTCCCCTTCCATCATGGTATAATCCCGCCCGGGATGTTTCTTTTTTGCCACCTTCAAAACCTGCTTCGACAGAATCCGGTAGACTTCCCGGTACTCCTGCGGCAGATTTTCCAGATGCTTCTGTACGGTAGCGGTGTCATTCCGTTCGATCGGGCCGGTCAGCGCCTGCGCTGTCCCATACCGGACAATATTCTCTGTATTGCCAAGGATCAGCGGCGCCAGGGCCTTATGTGCGTTTTCCGGCGAGAACCCGCAGCCGCCGAGCAGGTCTTCGCACAGTCCCACAAGTCCCACATACAGATTGCTGGCCATGGCCGCAGCCGCATGGTAGCGGACTTTATCTCTGGCCTGGATCGTTTCCACGGTATTGCCAAATCCCTCCAGCATCGCTTTCAGTTCCTGCAGATATCTCCCGTCACCTTCCACGGTAAAAAAAGCACCGGCAAGATCCTGATAAGAGTGATATTTGTCATTGACTGCCAAAAGCGGATGAATGGAATAGCCATACGCGTGATAACGCCCGATATCTGAAAAGACTGCGGAACTCATGGCCCCGCTGCAATGAATGATCCGTTTATTTTGAATCGGAAGTGTCTTAAGCTGCTCCCAGACAGAGCCAATCACCCCGTCAGGAACTGTCAGAAACAGAGCGTCACTATCGCCGACCAGATCTCTCAGTGAAAGATATTGCCTGGTATCTGTAAACTCTGCTGCTTCCTTTGATGAATGGGCGCTGCGGCTGTAATATCCAGTCACATGCTCCCCGCGCTCGGTCAGGTATTTCCCCATGGAGAAACCAACTTTCCCTGCGCCAATAAAACCTGTGTTCATAAGCATCCCTCCATTCCCTAAATGGCGGGATAGTGAAGTCTCGTTTGTCTTCTCTGACAATATAAGCTCCGTTCAAAACAAAAAAATAATCCGGTATAGTTTCTTTCCAGAATACCATCCGCAGATGATTATACTACACCGGATATTTAAAGTAAATCATAAAATCATACTTTTATAATCAGCCTTCCATTTGCCAATCAGCTCCTTCTGCCTGCTTTTCCAGTCAAAAGCATCCGCCGCCCGGGAGGCCGCCCGCCGTTCCCGGTAAAATTCCTGCCGGTCCGACACCTCCGAAAGATGGTTCAGGGTATCCTTCATCACAGAAAAATTCAGATCCATCCCCTGCTCGTTTAGCGGGTCATTTTCCCCCACGTAATTCATGGCGTAAAGATACGCCTGCCGCGTCTCGTCGCTCCTGCGCAGATGGTATGCCTGCACAAACATCTGCGCCGCCTCCGGGAACAGGAAAAGCCGGGCATAGGCAACGCCCAGATTATGCATAATATTCCCCTTCAGCTCCTCCGTCATCTGCCGGGTATACTCCGGCTCCAAAAGCTCCATGTAAATATAGGCGGCCTGCCGGTACTTTTTTGCCTCCAGCAAAAGATCGCCGCGCATTTTCCGGCGCTCCATGGCGGTCTTCCCGTTCATGGCCCCTAACAGCTGATGAATCTGCTCCATCTCCTCCGCCCCGTAATTCCCGGACGCCTGCAGAATCTGTTCCGCACACCGGAAAATATCTTTTGTACTGCGGTAACACTGCCGCAGCCCCGCCGCCAGCGTCTCATAGTGAAGCTCCTGCCCCAGCCAGGAAAACAGCTCCTCCCCGAACCAATCCCGGTCGATCAGATACATGTGTGTTTTCAGGAAATAACACAATTCATCCAGCGTATATAAATGCACCGCAATCGCTTCATGATAAAACGGATTTGCGGCAGTTCTGTTTTCAATCAGACGAAACATCCTTTCACCTCCACCAGGTCAGCCCAGATCCACGGCGAATTCCCAGGTCTTACCGGTCGATTCAAACAATTCACCAAAACCGTCGTCCTTCAGGCGCAGCAGTACCCTGCTGCCGCTGACCGGAACCGCCTGCAGGGAAAACCGGATACCGGAAGCATCACGCTCTGGAAGATGGTCCGGGACAAAGCATTCCGTCCTGACAGACATGCGCTCCCGTACCCGGATCAGAACCTCTAACTCCGGCTTGCCTTCATACATCAGAAAATAACGCTCTGTGGGCTCGAACCAGTTTTCCCCCAGCTGCGTCAGCCGCAGGAAATATGGCTCCCCGTCCTTCATCAGCTTCAGGGACAGCTCCCCGTGCAGCTTGTAAGGACAGTCAAAATAATAATTCCATCCTCTGGTCACATCATTGCGGTACGCTGCCAGACACGCTCCCCGGGTATAAAGATTTTTCCCTTTAAAGACCCGCTTATTGGTACCCACGACCCGCAGGGATTCCCGCAGCCAGCCGCCGTCAAAACCGTCCCCGATAAAATAGACGCCGGAAATAATCTTTTTCATAAAAGCTTCCCGGACAATATTGGCAAAAAACTCATCCTTTTGTTCCGCGTATTCCTGCAGATATCCCGGTACCGTCCATTCCCTGCGCCCGCAGGCCACCCGTTTCACCGCCCCCGTACCGTCCGTATGCAGGAGCAGGAAGACAATCCGGTTTCCCTGATAATCAAACAACGCCACGTCATGCATCCAGACGGAGGCTTCCTGGTGGTACGTATGGGCAAAAAAGCTTTCGCTGTAATCCATCAGCCGGAAACAGTCCGGCTCCAGTTCCAGCTCCCCGCGCACAAAATTAAATAATTCCACCGTCCGGTCTGTAATCTCAGGAACAGCAACGGCCAGGCAGTATTTCATTTTGTCCAGCCCGTAGCGCTCCCGGAACCGGATCAGCCTCCGCAGGAACTGTACCAGCATATTTCTGCTGATCACATGCTCCGGATCCAGCGCCTCCGAAAAAAGGCCGGTAAAGAACGTGCCGTCCGCCCTGTCCTGGCGCCGCAGCGCTTCCTCGCCGTAATAATAGTTTCCCTGGCCGGTGCAGAAAACCGCCAGGGGAATCTGGAACCGTTCCTCTCCCGGTACGGCGGAAACCGTCTCCACCTGCTTCATCCCTTCATAGAACAGGCTCACCATCGCCCTCTCATCATTCAGGTCAATTCCGATATATACTTTCTCCGGTGTCACATCTTACTCCTTCACCGGTACGAACAGCACCTCCGCCATGTCTGACAGTTTGGCATATTCATACTGGGCTTTTGTATCCATATGTGTACTGGCAAGCGCTGTCAGCTGCCCGCTGCGGGTATCCGACAGCCCTGCTTCCTGCTCTCTTCCCTGTTTCACCCCTGACGCTTCCGGGTTCCCGTCGGCATCCTCAACCGTATAGGAAACCGTTTCTTCCGGCAGCAGCCGGAGCGGGAACGTATACATTCCCGGCAGCACCTCGTGCATCCCTTCCCGCTTCCCATCCGGAAATACGAAATACAGGACACGGCCGGGGGCGCTGTAACAGGTGACCACCGCCAGATCCATCAGGAAATATTTCCGCGCCAGCAGGACAGGAATCCCTTCATAAAAGGAAAAATATTCCCCGGCAAACAGTTTTCTCCTGAGAATCCCCTCTGCCGCCTCACTGAGCTCCTCTTCCCGGGCCAGACTCAGCTGCAGGAAAGCCGTCTCACAGTAGATGTTCGGCCGGTGATGGCCGCCCACATGCTGTTTCAGAAAATCAAAAACCGTCTCCTGCAGAGGATAGTCCTTCATCAGGTAGCTCTTAGACAGAACCGTGACATAAGCAGTCAACAGTTCCTCTGATTCCGGATCCTGAGAAAGCAGCCGGAAAATCTCATCATGCCGCTCGCCCAGATACCCGGTAAACAGCATGCGGACCATGATCTGCTGTGCGCAGGAAATCTGAAAATCCTTCCTGCATTTCGTGCAAAACAGCAGCTCCGTCATCTCATCGACAGAACCAGCCATTTTCCGCAGCCGCTCCACGGCATAATCTGTTTTCTGTTCTGCCAGCTCCCCGCTTTCCGGAAGCGGCCGTCCCTGCGCCGCGCCGGAAAGGCTGCGCCCTGTCAGCATCTTATTCAGCCGGTAGCTGTCCTTTGCCGTATAGAGGCTGCCGTTGGTATCCTCGTACAGGATCACATAAGGCTGTCTGTAAAGATAAATATACGCTCTGCCCTCCTGCACCGGAGCCCTCTGCCTGATTGTCTCCGGTACGTTCTGCAGCACGCGCACCATGGACATATGGCTTCCCGCCGTATGTACCTTATAGCAGTACTCCGATTCCCCTTTGATCTGATCCCATTCCTGCTGATCCGATATCCGGCGGATCTCCTCATAAATAATCGCCAGATCATCGTTCATATGCCCTTTTTCCAGCTCTTTGACCGCGAAATTTTTCACTAAAACCATATAGGCCGGCCAGTCCTTTTTCAGGCGGCTCCGGCTGCGCACAATATAGGCAAACAGCATGGCTTTCTTCCTGGCCGGGAGCGAACTGTTCATGGAAAAATAGCGGATCACCTCCCGTGGAAGCTCACCCATCGAACGGCTCCAGGACAGCAGGTACGCCTCATAAAGCCCCGCGATCTTCAGCTGCTTTTCAATTCCCCTCTGGAACCAGGGGAAAAACGCCTCCCCATAGCAGTTGGTGTGGATCAGATAGGCACAGATGGTCTTGATGATCCCTTCATCCCCGAACTGACGGTAGCACCGCGCCAGAACCTTCAGATAACTTCTGGAAAAAACATGCTGCCCGGAAGCCATGCTCTGGATTAAAAGCGACAGCATCCCTGTCAGCAGATGATGTTTGGAGATCCAGCTGATCATCCGGTAATCAAACGGTTCCTGACTGTTTAAAAATTCCGGATTCTCCCGCAGGAGCAAGGCCGCCTCCAAATAGAAAACCGGGCTGCTGCTGCCGGCCTGGGCCATATAGCGGCGGATCGCCTGATACCGCCTGCGCGGACTGCGGCGGAGGCCGGGATCCGTCTGCAGCAGGATCCACTCCAACAGCGGATCCTGGCCGAACTTCAGCTGCGCCTCCCGGATCCTCACCGTCAGTTCATCAGGAAAACTGCCGTCCTTCAAAGCAGTCAGATACTGGTAAAATACCCCCAGCGGCGTCCTGGCGCTGCGGATATTCCGCGGCACGCTGATCAGACAGTCCTGGGCATGGTCATATTCCCCGGCATTCAGATAAACATACGCTTCATACAACGTCAGCCAGCAGCTGTCCGGCTCAAGCTTTTTTGCCTGCCCAAGCAGCGCTAAGGTCTCTTCCTTCCATTCACCGCCATTCTTTTCACCGAGGCGGAAAGAAAGATACAGCCGCTCCATGGCGCAGTCCAGCTGTCTCCGTTTCCACGCGATGGTATGCTCTGTACGCTCTTCACCCAAAAATGCCGTAACAAAAATCTCTTCTTTCTGGAAACAGTTCTCCACGGTGATCACCGCATAGTTCTTTCCCCGGTGCATCAGCCGGGGGATCACCTGTACAGACAGATCCGCGTGTTTCCCACGGAAGTCATACATCTGCAGGCGCTGTTTTTCCAGGCTGACAAAGGAAGCGTCACAGGAAACGCGCAGGTCGACATAGCCCCACTCCGACTTCCGAACCGAGATAACGGCGCCGGCCGGTTGATCTGAAACAGAAAACTCCAGCTCCTGTTTCTCCACAGAAAACAGACTGCGCTTCTTTTTCCCGGCCGCGATCAGAAACTCCTCCATCTCATGGGAACTGCACCGCAGCTGCGTCAGACCGCGGTACAGCAGCGTATAATATTCCGCGTTTTCATGAAAAATATTGCAAAAAAACGGCGACGCGAATACCTTCAGCGCCTCCTCCCAGTTCAGCGACGCCAGGTTCGTAAAATCATTCAGGGTTTTGATGGTCCCGATGGACGAGGGAAGATAATGCCGCGTGATCTGCGCCCGGTAGGGAAGCAGGTATTCCCCGCATTCCGCAGTAACCACAAAGCAGCCGCTCTCCTCCTCTCCCTCCAAAGCATGTCCGCCAAGAAACGTAAACCGGATCTCCGCCGAAGCGCTGTCAAACTCTGCCGTCTCCATTACAATATGGGGATTTTCACAGGTCACAATGCCGCGAACCGGCCTGTCCGAACTGCTCTTCAGATGAAAAGAACCGTGATAGTCCTCCTCCTCGATGACGGTAAAGCAAAGCTCCTCCTCATCAAACAGCAAAACCGGACAGTCATATGCAAATTTTCCCCGGATCAGATCCTGTATCTTTCGCCGCATCACCGATACCCGGGCCATGGGATATGAAAAATCATGGCCTTTCCCCTTGTCTCAATCTTATCATTTAGTATATAATAAATCTGCACTTCATGCAATGTGGTTCTTATTAAGGTTTTATAAACGGGTTATGATACGGTCGATACAGAATTTTATAAAAAACTATTCCAGACAGACAAAAGCCTCCGGCAAGTGGATCCTGTTTGCCATCCTTTCGGGGATTGTGGTGGGGCTGGTGGGCACGGCGTTCTGCTATGGCATGGACGCGGTCACAGCGCTGCGTGAACGTCATGGATGGCTGATTTTCCTGCTTCCGGCAGGCGGGCTGGCCATCGTAGGGCTCTATCATCTGCTCCATGACGAAAAGGACAGCGGGACAAACCTGATCCTCTCCGCCATTCAGTCCAACGAAAATGTTCCCCTGCGGATGGCGCCCCTGATCTTCGTCTCCACGCTGATCACCCATCTGTTCGGCGGTTCGGCCGGCAGGGAGGGCGCCGCACTGCAGCTGGGCGGCAGCATCGGACACGCCCTGGGGAAACTGTTCCGCTTCGACGATAAGGATCAGCATATCATGATCATGTGCGGCATGAGCGCCGCATTCTCCGCGCTGTTCAGTACGCCTTTGGCGGCAGCCATTTTTTCCATGGAAGTGGTCAGCATCGGCATCATGCACTACTCCGCCCTGGTTCCCTGCGTGATCGCCGCGCTGATCGCCCATGGCATCACCCTTCAGTGCGGTATTGCGCCGGAACGCTTCGATCTGGGAGCGCTGCCGGATTTTGGCATCAAAACAGCCGTGATCATCGGTATCCTGTCGGTGCTCTGCGCCATTGTGAGCATTTTGTTCTGCATTTTACTGCATACCACAGAGCGCCTGTACCGCCGTTTCCTGAAAAATCCGTATCTGCGCGCCGCAGCCGGAGGCGGGATCGTCATTCTGCTTACGCTTGCTGTGGGAAACCAGGTTTACAGCGGCACCGGCATGGATATCATCGAACACTGTATCGCTGCCGGAACGGTTCTCCCGCTGGCGTTCCTGCTGAAAATGATTTTTACGGCGGCTACCCTGGGAGCCGGATTTAAGGGCGGCGAGATCGTCCCCAGCCTCTGCGTCGGCGCGGCCTTCGGCTGTCTGTTCGGGAATCTCTGCGGATTTTCGCCGGTGCTCTGCACAGCGGTGGGAATGGGAGCCGTCTTCTGCGGCGTAACCAACAGCCCCATCACCTCCCTGCTGATCTGCTTTGAACTGTTCGGATTTGAGGGGATGCCCTACTATCTGATCGCCATTGCACTGAGCTACATGATGTCCGGATATTACGGACTCTACAGCAGCCAGAAGATCATCTACTCGAAATATAAAACCGAATACATTAACCGGAAAACTGAAAAATAAAAAATGGAGGTTCGATACATGAACAAAAAACAAAGTCCTTCCATGGACGCATGGTTAAAAGAAGCAAAGGAAGCGGAACATGCCGGAAAGATCGGTATGTATCTGGTTCACAACGGTGTTGTACGCGAAACCGCGAAGGCGGTGGTGCGGCAGACAGACGGCGATCCCCGGCCGGTATCCGGCATGTTCTTTTCCTATGATAAAGAGAAGGTGGACGCCGCCATCCAGGAAACCTACGGCCTGGAGGGCATTGGCTACATCCGCGTGTGGCTGAACGAGGGGGAACTGGATCTGGGAGACGACATTATGTATGTACTGATCGGCGGTGATATCCGTCCCCATGTGATCGACGCCCTGCAGTTCCTGGTAGGAAAAATCAAAAATGAATGTGTGGTGGAGACCGAAAGGAAACAGGAAGCCTGACAAAAACACCCCTGCCCGTATCATCCTGATACCAGCAGGGGTGTTTTTCAAAATCATTTTCTATTTTTCAGATCGTATCCATCAGGCTGCAGCCGCTGACGATATAATGCCAGCGGTTCTCCCTCATTACATCCTGCGCGCCCTGCGGATCGTCGAAATACGGCAGCCGCTCCTGTTCCAGTTCCTCCAATCTGACGAGTCTCCCGTCCAGGTAGGACTCCAGCCGCCGTTTGTGGCTGGCCAGCCGGGTCAGCACGCCCCCTAACTTAATATCCAGGAGCTCATAGCCAAAGGGCTTCGCATCCTTCATCCACAGCTGCTCCCGGAGCAGCTTCATCTTCTGCAGATGCTCCATGGCCTCTGGTATATCCGCTGTACAGATTGCCTGCAGCGCCGCCCGGTCATCCGCGTCATAGGCCGCTTTGATCCGGATGCCGAGACCCGCCTTGCGCGCCAGCACGCGGGCAAACTCCTCATAAAAAGCGAACAGATCCGCATAAGCCGGCGAAGTCTTTGCACAGGAAGCCATTTTTTCTGCCAGCTCCCCGTAATATGTTCCGGTGTCAATTCCCCGCAGATGGTCATCAAACAGTCCCAGCATAACGTCCTGATAGAGACCGTATTTCGAGGGGTTGTTGGATCCCATATTTTCCCCCATTCCGGTAAACAGGGAATCAAAAGCGTCCAGCTGCCAGAAATCCTCCAGCCGCCCGCCCACGCAGTCTGCAAATTCCTGTCTGAGCTCCTCTTTGCAGACCTCCTGATGGAAACCAAGGTACGCAAACAGAACCATGCCCGGATACACCGCATCCAGCGGCGTCTCTGATCCATTATCCATCCACGCCGTACAGAACACCTCCGGCACCCGGTATTCCCGGCAGGCATTCAGGGCGCTGACGGTACAGCGGAATGCCCGCCCGTAATTCGGCGCGATCCCGTTCCAGTTCCAGGCTCCGCCCGCAAAAATCACATGATCCGTCAGTTCCTGATGAACCCGCAGCATATTCCGGTAAAGAGCTCCGTCTGCGTTATAGTAATCCCAGTATACCAGCCCCAGCTCCCTGTCCGGCTTTTCCCATCCGCTGGTATCCGTGGTTTCATCCACGTCATAGTAGGCACCGCCGGTATTGGATGTAATATACATATCGCTCCAGATCATGGGCTCCAGCCCTAACTTTTTGCAGATGGCCAATACCCGCGCGCTGTGCTCCTTCATCAGCTTCGCGCTTTCCCGGTATCCATTCTTTTTCAGATATTTGCCAAGCCCCAGATGAACAGCCTCATCCATTCCCAGATGAACCCGCCGTGTGGAGAAGGATTCCTTCACTGCACGCAGCAGGTCTTCAATAAACGCATACACCTTTTCCTCTCCCACCATCAGGATATCCTCACTGTCCTGAAGCTCCGCTCCATAAGGCCATTTCAGGGTATTGCGCAGGTGCGCCAGGGTCTGGATGCAGGGCACCAGTTCGATCCCAAACAACTGTGCATATGCGTCCATCTCCCGGATCTCCTCCCTGGAATACCGTCCGCGGTAAATACCAAAATAGGGTTTTCCGGGAACCTCATAGGTCTCCTCCGTGTACAGCATCAGCACATTCATTCCCACGCGCGCTAACTTGCGGATCAGCGCCTTTACCGTATCCGCAGTAAAGACCGAATTGCGTGAACAGTCCAGCATAAATCCGTTTTTCGGGAAATACACCGTCTCTGTCTGCTCCATCGCCTGTCCTGCCGGCCAGTGCAGCGCCCGGTTCAGCGCCCGGAAATAGTGTGCCGGTTCTTTGCAGCAGATCTCCACCTGACCGCCTTCCCGCTTTACGTACAATTCCTCTTTTTCCCAGAATTTCACAGAGACAGCAAGCGCCTCCGCTGCATCGCCCGCCTCGTTTGCCAGGATCTCCGTGCCCTCCCGGATCCGGTCTGCCGCCTCTGTCTCACCCTTCCATATAATCTCCATGTTCCAAATCCTCCATATGTCGTTCCTTCCGGCATGGATTGCCGTCTGTACACATTTTACTGAATCCCATGGAGAAAGTAAAGAAGAATCAAAAAAGGAGCTGCATAAAACAGCTCCCCCTGACTGTAATGCCAGACACATCCGATTACTGAATATCTGTCAGTTCAATACCATAGGTAAGATATCCGGAATACTGTACACCTTTCTGGATCACCAGGTTGTCACTTCCTTTTTTCTCCCGACAGCAATACTCTGCCGGAAAGCTTCATCAGACCACATGCAGTTCTGCTTTCACAACAGCCCCGTTCATCGGCGTCAGTTCGTCGTCCATCGCATAAGTAGATACATTCAGATGGATCTCGTATTCTCCGGCTTCCAGAGGCTCTGTCACTTCAAATTCCCGTACAGCCTTTCCCGGCTCAATCAGATCCGACTCATAAATTGGGACTTCACTGTCGTCAATGGTAATCGTATATTTGAAATAACAGTTGTTATCCTCCGGATTGGCCAGGGTGATCTGCCAGTCTGCCGTCCTGGCCGAGACCGTAATCTCACCATAACCGGGAATCTTGATTCCCTGCTGTCCTTCGGACAGGTCTTCGGTTTCTCCGTTCCAGTCTTCCGCGTCTTCATCCAGGACAATACCCTGCGCCGCCTGACTGTTTTGATTTTGAATTCTCTGAACCAGACAGACGCCTGCGATCACTGCCGCGATCACAATGATAATAACAATGAATATAACGGTCTTTTTTCTACTGTTCTTTCTCTGCATGTAATCTATACTCTTCTTTCCTTATATTATTACTAAATTCATAAAGCCGTCCTGTTCTTTCCGGTTCAGGGAAAGTTCCTGGCGTCATACATCATACTGTTCCCGGCTGCTTCCTGTTCCGCCGGATCATCGGAATACTGCCAATGCCGGCTGCTGCGGCACATTATTCTGTAACATCTTCGACAGAAATGCCAAATGTAATGCTGCCTGTGTATGCTACGCCATATTCATATCTTCCCGCAATTACCGGTTTGATCTGATACTGTTTCGTTCCATTCTCCGTAAAGGACACCACTTCTTTTCCGACGCCGACAGCTCCTGTGGATGCATTGGTTTCAATCAGTTCTCCGTCCTCAGAAATATTATTCATATAAATTACTTATTTATTACGCATATGGCTATATATGGCCGCAATACGTTGATATGCTCATGTCTTGCCGAAACCTGTTTTCTCCAGAACACACAAAAAAAGCCCTTGAAAATACCCGCTTTACGGGATTTTCAAGAGCTTCACGTACCTTTTGGGTTATGAGATTACATTCCCATGGGACTGTTGCTTCACTCTTAGTTTCCAGCCATCTGGGCAGCCACCTCAGCCGCGAAATCTTCGTTTTTCTTCTCCAGGCCCTCTCCGGTCTCAAAACGGACAAAGCCTTTGATGGTGATCTTCGCGCTGTTCTCTTTTGCCACCTGCTCGATGTATTTGCTGACGATCTGTTTGCCGTCCTCAGCCTTTACATAAACCTGATCCATCAGACAGATCTCTTTCAGTTCTTTGTTGATACGGCCTTTGATCATACCCTCAATCACCTTCTCAGGTTTCTGGGACTCTTTCGGGTCGTTCATGATCTGTGCACGGAGAATCTCCTCCTCATGTGCAATATAGTCTGCGCTGATCTCGGAACGGTTGGTGTACTGCGGCTTTAATGCAGCGATCTGCATAGCGATGTTTTTCGCCATCTCTTTTACCGCATCGTTTACCACGTCAGTCTCAACGTCAACTAAAACGCCGATCTTGCCGCCCATATGGGTGTAGGAAGCAACGAATCCGTTCTCCTCTTTCACCTGCTGGAAACGACGGATCTTCATGTTCTCGCCGATTACAGCGATCTGTCCTGCCAGCTCCTCGTTGACAGTTTTGCTGGAATCAAATTTCCATGTCTCAGCCAGGAAAGCTTCCACATCGGCTGCCTCGGTCTCCAGAGCCTGCTCTGCCACCTGGGAAACATAATTCTGGAACTTCTCGTTCTTGGCAACGAAGTCTGTCTCAGAGTTTACCTCGACAGCAACAGCCTTTTTGCCATCCTCTGTTACTTTCAGGGTAACGATTCCCTCTGCCGCGATACGGCCGGATTTTTTCACAGCTTTTGCAAGACCTTTCTCTCTCAGGACCTCTACTGCCTTGTCCATATCGCCGTCTGCCTCGGTAAGAGCCTTCTTGCAGTCCATCATGCCGGCGCCGCTCATCTCTCTTAACTCTTTTACCATTGCTGCTGTAATAGCCATTTTGATTTCCTCCTAACGAATCCTGTTGTACCGATTACTCTTCTACAGCCTCTGCTGCTTCCTCTTCTGCATCCTCAGTATATGCTTCCTCAGACTCAACCAGTCCCTGCTTTGCCTCAACAACAGCGTCAGCCATTGTGGAAACGATCAGTTTTACGGCACGGATTGCGTCGTCATTGCCCGGGATCACATAATCCAGTTCCTCCGGATCGCAGTTGCTATCTGCAATACCGATCAGCGGAATGCCACGAGTATGAGCCTCTTGTACACATATTCTCTCTTTCTTAGGATCAACAACGAAAATCGCGTCCGGAAGTCTGTCCATCTCCTTGATACCGCCAAGGTTCTTCTGAAGCTTCTCCCACTCTTTCTTCAGCTGGATCACTTCTTTCTTCGGCAGAACATCAAAAGTACCGTCCTCAGACATTGCCTCGATGGCTTTCAGTCTTGCCACACGGCTGCGGATGGTCTTGAAGTTGGTCAGCATACCGCCTAACCATCTCTCGTTCACATAATACATACCGCAGCGCTCTGCCTCAGCGGCGATAGCGTCCTGTGCCTGTTTCTTGGTGCCCACAAAAAGAATGGTGCCGCCGTTGGCAACGATATCTACTACTGCGTTGTACGCCTCATCTACTTTGCCTACGGATTTCTGCAGGTCGATGATGTAGATGCCGTTTCTCTCGGTGTAGATGTACGGAGCCATCTTAGGGTTCCATCTTCTTGTCTGATGTCCGAAATGAACACCTGCTTCCAGTAACTGTTTCATTGAAATTACGCTCATGTCTTTCCCTCCATGGTTTTGGTTCTTCCATGCGCATCTCACCCGCCGGCTCACCCGAAGGCACCATACCGGTTAGTCCGCGCATGTGATTAATATAGTATTTGATCTGCCGGCACACAAAAAAATCCCGTGAACCGCAGACTGATACAGTATAGCATACCGGTTCTGCCAATTCAAGGGATTTTTCATTAATTTACTGAATTTCCTGCAGTTCTTCAAACACCGCGTCGTTGAGCACCTTGATATATGTACCCTTCATACCGGAAGAGCGGGATTCGATCACGCCGGCGCTCTCAAATTTCCTCAGCGCGTTGACGATCACGGAACGGGTGATCCCCACACGGTCCGCGATCTTGCTGGCCACCAAGATCCCCTCATTGCCGTCCAGTTCCTCAAAAATGTGGCGGATGGCATCCATCTCGGAAAAGGAAAGTGTACTGATGGCGGATTTGACGATCTGTTTTTTCCGGGCGTCCTCCTCGTTCTCCTCATTCACAGAACGCATCATCTCCAGCCCCACCACGGTAGTGCCATACTCGCAGAGAATGATGTCGTCGATATCGTACTGGTCCTCCTGACGGTAAATAAACAGCGTCCCCAGGCGTTCGCCGGCGATATCGATGGGCGCGATGGTCGCCGCATAGCGGCGGATCCCATCGGAAGTAAAGCCAAGGGTTTCCAGATTCACATTTTCTTTCGTGGAAAGGATCCCAAGCAGCCTTTCGTTCAGGGAGCTGTCAATATGGCCCCCCACCTGATCCTCTAACAGTTCATGGATCTGCTCGGTCTTTTCTTCCGTAGAAATCCCCAGTACCTTGCCCTTCCGGCTGATCACCAGCACGTCGGAATTCAGGATCTCCGTCATCACCGCGCAGATATCATTAAAAACGACTTTTGATGAATTGTTGTTATGCAATAATTTCCCGATTTTTCTGGTTTTATCCAGTAACTGTACGCTGCTCATTGATTAATCCTCCACTCCAGTATGTTCCTTTTTTTCCGGTTTTTCCGCCACATAGCCGCAGCTTTCATTGGCGCAGACTAATTTATTGCCCTTTTCCAGCATGTAGGTGCCGCACTCCGGGCAATGTTCCCGGGTCGGCTTCTGCCAGGACATGAAATCGCATTCCGGATTGTTTTCACAGCCGTAATACTTCCGTCCCTTTTTGGTTTTCTTTAACACGACCTCTTTCCCGCACTTGGGACAGGGAACGCCGATCTTCTCCAGCAGCGGCTTGGTGTTCCTGCATTCCGGAAATCCGGGACAGGCCAGGAACCGTCCATGGGGGCCGTATTTGATCACCATATGGCGGCCGCACATTTCACAGACCTCGTCGGTCACTTCATCGGCAATCTCGATCTTATCTAACTTCTGTTCCGCCGCTTTCACAGCTTCGTCCAGGTCAGGATAGAAATTGCGGACGACTTCTTTCCAGTCTACCTCGCCCTCTTCCACTTTATCCAAAAGGGATTCCATATTGGCGGTGAACTTTTCATCCACAATACTGGGGAACTCATCCTTCATGATTTTGTTAACCACCTCACCCAACTCTGACACGTAAAGATTCCTGTTCTCCTTGATCACATATCTCCGGGCAAGCAGGGTGGTGATGGTGGGCGCGTAGGTACTCGGGCGTCCGATTCCCAGTTCTTCCAATGCCTTGACCAGGGAAGCCTCGGTAAAATGCGGGGCAGGCTGGGTAAAATGCTGCTTCGGCTCTGTCTCCTTCAGCGTCAGCGTCATGCCCTCCTCCAAATTCTTAGACAAAACCGTCCGGTCCGCTTTCTTTTCATCCAGCGCGTAGACGGACAGGAAACCGTCGAATTTCAGCACGGACGCAGACAGGTGGAAACGGTACTCCCCTGCGCCGATCACCACCGAGGTGGTCTCATAGACCGCCGGTTTCATACGGCTGGCCGCGAAACGGTTCCAGATCAGCTGGTACAGCCGGAACTGGTCCCTGCTTAAAGATTCCTTGACCATCACCGGGGAACGGCTGATGTCCGTCGGACGGATCGCCTCGTGGGCGTCCTGGATATGGCCGTTTCCATTGCCGGAACGGATATTCTGCGCCACATACGCTTCCCCGTACTGTGCGGAAATATAGGCTGCGGCAGACTGCTCCGCCTCGGCGGAAACCCGCGTGGAATCCGTACGCAGGTAAGTGATCAGACCCACTGTCCCGTTGCCTTTGATGTCAACTCCCTCATAAAGCTGCTGGGCGATCCGCATGGTTTTCTGGGTAGAAAAATTCAGATGACGGCTGGCCTCCTGCTGCAGCGTGCTGGTGGAAAACGGCAGCGGGGATTTTTTCACACGCTCACCCTTTTTCACTTCCAGAACCTGGTACTGCGCGCCGGACAATGCTTCTAAGATCTGGTTCAGCTCCTGCTGGTTATGGATCTGGATCTTTCCGTCCGCATCGCCGAAAAACTGCGCCGTGATGGGCTTTTTCTCCCCCTCCGCCTGCAGCTGCACCTCGATGGTCCAGTACTCCTCCGGGATAAACGCGTTGATCTCGTCCTCCCGGTCACAGATGATGCGCAGCGCCACCGACTGCACCCGGCCGGCGCTTAACCCCCGCTTCACCTTGGCCCATAAAAGCGGGCTGATCCGGTATCCCACCATGCGGTCCAGAATCCGCCTGGTCTGCTGGGCGTCCACTAAGTTCATATCAATATCCCGGGGGTGCTTTAAAGACTCCTTCACCGCGCTTTTGGTAATCTCATTAAAGGTGATCCGCTTCGCGTGTTTATCCTCTAACTTCAGGGCTTTGGACAGATGCCAGGAGATAGCTTCCCCCTCCCGGTCCGGGTCGGTTGCCAGATAAACCTTATCCGCCTTTTTCACTTCCTTGCGCAGGTTCGCCAGGATGTCGCCCTTGCCCCGGATCGTAATGTATTTCGGTTCATAATCATGCTCCACATCGATGCCCATGGTACTCTTCGGGAGATCACGCACATGCCCGTTGGACGCGGTTACCTCATAGTTTTTCCCCAGAAACTTCTTTATGGTCTTCACCTTCGCGGGAGACTCTACTATCACCAGATTTTTCGCCATATCATCATACCCTCTTTACAACATTCTGCAAAAATAATTGGGAAACGTTTCCTGAATCAGATGTTTCTGCCGCAGCTGCTCCAATACCCCTAAGACGGTCAGAAGGTTCAGGCCGGTTTCCTCTATAATCAAATTCAAAAATTTCGGATGTAAATCCAGAACACTATACACCATCATTTCCTCTTTTTCAAGGGTCAATTTTTCAAATTTTTGTACTTCTTTTTTCTTTTCCTCAAGAATGCCAGTATTTTTCAGAAAAGTCTCAATGTTGTAAAGAATGCCTGCCCCCTGCTCGATCAGCCGGTTGCAGCCCATGCTTAAGGGTTCCATGAAACGCCCCGGAACCGCGTAAATATCTTTTCCCTGTTCCAGGGCGCAGTCCGCTGTGATCAGCGACCCGCTGCGTTCCCTGGCCTCCACCACTACCACGATATCGGAAAGGGCGCTGATGATCCGGTTGCGCATAGGGAAAAAATGCGGCAGCGGCATCACCCCCGGCGCCAGCTCCGACAAAATCCCGCCGCCCTGCTCCGGGATCGAGCGGTACAAACTGCGGGAGGTTTTCGGATAGCAGATATCACAGCCGCAGCCCAGCACGGCAAACGTTGTTCCTCCGGCCGACAGCGCCCCGGCGTGCCCGGCGCTGTCGATGCCGGCCGCCATGCCGCTGATCACCTGCACCTGATGGGCCGCCAGGACTTTTCCCAGCTTCCCGGCAATGCTGCGCCCATATTCCGAGCATTGCCTTGCTCCCACCACCGCCACGCTCCTCTTCGCCCCGTCCGGAATCCTGCCCTTCACATAAAGGGCAAACGGCGGATCATAGATCTGGCGCAGCTTTTCCGGATAACGGGGATCGGTGATGGGGAGAAACCCAATCCCTGATCTCTGGAACTTTTCGTAGGCTCCTTCCGGATCGGCCTCCCTCCTGCTTTCTAAAAACAGGGCTTCCTCCGTCTCTGAAAAAAGATGCAGACCGCGCAGTTCCTTTTCCGGCATCCGGTAAAGCGCTTCTGCGCTTCCGGCTGCAGCCACGGCCTGTCTTCTTCTGTTACAGTCTATTTTATACAGGGAGGCCAGCCAGTATTCGTAAATCATCCCCCTCACCTCCAGTACTTTTTACCGGGGCTGCGGTAACAGAATGCTTCCTCGATATGCCCCCGGCAGATCTGTTCTTTGCCTTCTAAGTCGGCGATCGTCCGCGCGACCTTTAATACCTTGTGGTAGGTACGCGCGCTCAGATGGTATTCCTCGTATTTTCTCTCCATTACCTCCCGGCAGGCTCTGTCCAGCCTGCACCAGGTTTCCAGAAAGGAGGCCGGAATCTGGCTGTTAAACGAAAAACCGCAGTCCCGGTAACGTTCCCGCTGCAGGGCATGCACCCGCTCCACGCGCCTGCGGATCCTGGCGGAGGATTCCGCTTTTTTGTCCCCCTGCATTTTTAGAAAGGGAAGCTCTTCCGTTTCCACGCACAGATCCATCCGATCCAGCAGCGCCTGGGAGACCCGGTTGATATAGCTGTGGATGGCCGACGGCGAACAGCTGCAGCGGGTTCTGTCCGGGTAGTAACCGCAGGGACACGGGTTCATGGAGGCCACCAAAATAAAATCCGCCGGATAGGTCATATTGGCGTCCAGACGGGACAGATGGATCTTTTTTTCTTCCAGGGGCTCCCTCAACACCTCTAAGGTCCGGGGCGGGAATTCCGGCAGCTCGTCCAGGAAAAGGACGCCCCGGTGCGCCAGGCTGATCTCCCCCGGTTTGGGGAAACGGCCGCCGCCCGCCACCGCCTGGGGCGTTGCCGTATGATGGGGACTGCGGAACGGACGCTCGCTGCGAACCATCCGCTTCTCATCTAAGAGGCCGCACAGGCTGTAGATCTGGGACAGTTCCAGTTTTTCCTCCCGGGTAAGCTCCGGCAGAATGGTGGGAATCCGTTTCGCCGCCATGGTTTTCCCGGAACCGGGAGGCCCGATCATCAGCAGATTATGCATCCCGGCGGCCGCGATCTCACAGGCGCGCCGCACCATCTCCTGGCCGCGGATCTCCGAAAAATCTACGGAGTAGGCCGTCTCCCACACCGGATCCGCCGTTCGGTAAAAACAGTCGCAGTCAAATTCCTGCCGGCACAGGGAGACAAATTCCTTCAGGTCAGCAACGGGGATCACCCGGATGTCCGACAGGATCGCCGCTTCCCGCGCGTTTTCCTTCGGAACGATGACCCCCGAAAACCCCTCTTTTTTTGCCATGACTGCCGCTGACAGCACGCCGTCGGCCGGGAGGAGCCTGCCATTCAGGCTGACCTCCCCCAACAGGACATAATCCTTCAAAAGCCCCTCTGCCACAATCCCGAAGGCAGACAGCAGCGCCGCCGCTACCGGAAAATCCATACTGCTCCCTGATTTCTTCAGGCTGGCCGGCGTCAGGTTCACGGTAATATGCTTTGCCGGGAGGGGATATCCTGCGTTTTTCAGCGCCGTCCGCACCCGGTCGCGGGCCTCCTTTACCTCATTGGACAGAAATCCCACCATATCAAAACAGGGCAGGCCTTCGCTGACATCTGCCTCCACATGGACCGGTATGGCGTCCAGCCCGTAATTCATTGCTGTTGTAATCACACTGTACATCTGTTTTCATCGGTATCTGAAAGATCATTTGATAAAAAGAATTAAGACTGCCTTATTATAGCATCAATGTTCCAGAAATGCACGTTTTAATTTGGCAAGAGCCTTTTTTTCGATCCGGGACACATAGGATCTGGAGATTCCGATCCGGCGGGCGATCTCTTTCTGGGTGCACGGCCTGGTGTTATAGAGACCGTAACGTCTGCAGATGATATACTGTTCCCGCCGGGATAATACCCGGGGGATCAGGGCGTACAGCTGCCCTACATCCCGCTTCAGGACAACACGCTCCCACAGCTCCGCCTCGCCGCTCTCCATAATATCCACCAGCATGATCTGGTTCCCCTCTTTATCGGTCCCGATGGGTTCATAGAGGGATATGTCTTTGCTGATTTTCCGTTTGGAACGGAAATACATCAGAAGTTCGTTTTCGATACACCGGGCGGCATAGGTAGCCAGACGGATCGCCCGGTCCGGCCGGAAGGTGGATACCGCTTTGATCAGGCCGATGGTCCCGATGGAGATCAGGTCTTCCATATCCTCTTCCGGCCCCAGGTACTTTTTTGCGATGTGGGCAACCAGGCGCATGTTGCGCTCAATCAGTACGTCCCTCGCCTTTTCATCCCCCTGTTCCAGCCGCTGTAGATACTCCGCCTCTTCTGCCGCATCCAGTGGTGAAAGAAATGATTTCTGCAAAAAAGCACCCCTTCGTGTTCCTTCCTAACATTTTATGAACAGAACACGAAGGCTGTGCCTTTCCTACTTTTTATATTTTCCCGTCAGCGTACCCGTTCCGGGAAACCTACTTTTTTCTGCACCTTGCGCAGTGTTTTCGCCGCGAAATAGTTCGCTTTTTCAGCGTTTTCTCTGATTATGGAATCCAGATATGCCTTATCCTTTGACAGGCGGTCCACCTCAGCCTGCAGGGGGTTTAAGACAGACACCACAGCCTCCCCTACGCCGGCCTTTAATTCGCCGTAGCCCCTGCCGGAAAACTCCGCCACCGCCTCATCCGGTGTCTTCCCGGTACATGCGCAGTAAATATTGATCAGATTTTTGATCCCCGGCTGCTCATCCCGGTAACAGATGCAGGCTTCCGAATCCGTCACGGCCCGCTTGAATTTGCGCATGATGGTATCCGCATCATCCATCAGGTAAATGCTGGCGTTGGGGTTCTCGTCGGATTTTGACATTTTCTTCTCCGGGTTCTGCAGGCTGTTGATCTTTGCGCCCACCTTGCCGATATAGGCCTCCGGAATGGTGAATACATCGCCGTAAATCGCGTTGAAGCGCTGCGCAATATCCCGGGTCAGCTCCAGGTGCTGCATCTGGTCAATCCCCACGGGAACCAGGTCTGTCTGGTACAGCAGGATATCCGCCGCCATCAGTACCGGATAGGTAAACAGCCCTGCGTTGATATTGTCCGCATGCTTCGCCGCCTTATCCTTAAACTGCGTCATGCGGTTCAGCTCACCCATATAAGTGAAACAATTCAGGATCCACGCCAGCTCCGCATGGCCGGAAACATGGGACTGATAATAAATGCAGTTCTTCTCAGGGTCAAGACCGGCAGCAATATACAGGGTCAGCAGCGCCCGGGCACGGCGTCTGAGCTCTGCCGGGTCCTGCCGGATCGTAATGGAATGCATATCCACTACGCTGTAAAAACACTCATATTCATCGCTCAATGTCACCCAGTTTTTCAGGGCTCCCAGATAATTCCCCAGGGTCAGGTTCCCCGTCGCCTGCATTCCGCTGAACAATACTTTTTTTCCGTTTAACATCTTTATCCTCCATATCAGCCCGTTGCCGGGCAAAAACTCTCTTTATTTTATCACCGGCGCCGGAATCCGTCAACGGCGCGCCCTTTTGCGGCGCCGGTTCCGGAGCACTTCCCGGCGGATATAATCCATGGTGGCGTCCTCCCCTTCCTCGGCCAGCATATGCAGCAGACGTTCCAGCAGTTCCCTGGAATCCGGATGCAGGATATGGCGGGCCTTCCCTCTCTCATAATACTCTAAGGCACTGCGGTCTGTATACTTCTCTTTCTGGTAATTTTTCGACGCCGACATGCGGTCGATGAACATTTCCACCACATATTTCTCCGGCATCCGCATGCCCACCAGGGGCGGCTGATCGTCACCGACCCCGTAATCGATCCAGTATTCCAGATGATGTTTGTTTCTCCCCTTGTGATGCAGCCAGGCAGAAGAATATCCCTTTTCCTTCCGCTCTAAATTATTGGGGCTGACGTCGCCGCGGAAATATCTGACGCCCACGAAAAATTCCGCCGGCATATATTTGGATAAATCATGCAGAAGCGCCTGCTTATACAGGCCGACTTTGAAGCATCCTTTCATCACCAGCATTTTATGATGATTGATTGTTTTTAAGTGTCCCCAGAAATTCAAACCGATCCCTCCGATATTTCTATGTTCCGTCTGTTTTCAGACGCTGTATTCTGCCAGGCCATCCTTCCGGTCAGAAAAGCACATACGTCAGGCCGCCCCGGATCCCGGCCAAAATCAGCAGATGCAGCGGATAAAACAGATAAAAAAGATATTTTACCGCGGCCGCAGCCGCTCCCCTCCCGGCGCCGCCATACACGCCGTTCTTTCCAAAGCCTCTCTGCCCATTGTACAGAAACAGCGGAATCATGGCAAGCACAGCCGGGCATTCCGTCCAGCCGAAAAACACATAGGATGCGGCAAACAGCGCCAGGGCCAGCCAGAGGAGTTTCCCCCTCAGGCGGTAAAAAATATAGACAAAAAGCACGCCGCCCGCCCCATAATCTGTCCGCAGGAAATACGCCGCCGCCATAAACACGATCAGGATCCCGATCTCCGCGCCCCACCCGGCAGACACGGAAACCCGTTTCCGCGCCCGCTGCATCAGATCCAGCATCAGCAGTCCCAGAAACAGGGTGAAAAAGATATTCTGGTAGCTAAACTCCAGCACACGCCAGGAAAACGCCAGATCGAAGGGGATCTCGGAAACCGCGGCGAACAGCAGAAGCCGCAGCTCGTACCTGCGGATATTTCCCGTATGATAAAAGCCTTCCACCATCAGGAAAACAAAAACCGGGAACGCGATCCTGCCGATCACCCGCAGGATCTCCGCCTCCGGATACAGGATGGCTCCCATATGGTCGGCCAGCATCGCAGCCATGGCAATGATTTTCAGGATCAGTCCATTGACACACCGGTAACCTTTTTGCATGGGCATTCTTCTCCTTTATCAATCAGCTCATCCATAACTATACCCTTTTCCGCGTTTGAATACAAGAACTTCCGGCAAAAAGAAATGCTCCCCGCCGTCTGCCCCATCACTCAAAAAAAGAATCCCGCCTGCGCAGGATTCTTTTCCTTTTATCAGAATGCCCGGAACCGCTCATATCGCTCTTTTACCAGCTCCTCCGGATCCCTCTCTAAATTGTCATACACGAAGTTGCGGATCATTTTCCTCATAATCCGGCAGATCTCCAGACGGTTCTCACTGCAGGCCGGGGTCTTCTCGGGAACTACTTTCTCAATAATGCCCAGCTCCTTCAGCTCCTCAGCCGTCACCTTCATAATGCCTGCCGCTTCGCTGGCCCGTTTCCCGTCTTTCCACAGGATGGAAGCAAAACCTTCCGGGGAAAGAATGGTATAGGTGGCGTTCTCCATCATCCACACCTCATTGGCAACTGCCAGCGCCAGTGCGCCGCCGCTGCCGCCCTCGCCGATCACAATGCTGAGCACCGGCGTTTTCAGTGCGGACATTTCGTAAAGATTGCGGGCAATGGCCTCTCCCTGTCCGTGCTCCTCAGCCTCCATGCCGGGGAAAGCGCCCGGCGTGTCGATAAAGTTGATAATCGGGCGATGGAACTTCTCCGCCTGCTTCATCAGGCGCAGAGCCTTACGGTATCCTTCCGGAGACGGCATACCGAAATTACGGATAATGTTTTCCTTGGTAGTGCGTCCCTTCTGCTGGCCGATGACAGTCACCGGGCAGCCGTCCAGGTACGCAATACCGCCCACCGTCGAGCCGTCGTCGGCATCGTGGCGGTCGCCATGCATCTCCTCAAAATCAGAGAAAATTTCTGTAATATAATCCAGGGCTGTCAGACGCTCCGAAGATCTGGCCGTCTGTACCCGCTCCCAGGCTGTGGGCAGATGGTTCTCCGCATGGGTTACCAGCGGCACCTGCAGCTTGTTTGTGATCAGTCCCTCTTCCCTTGTGGGCATCTTGTGCATGTGAAGCAGTTTCGCCAGGGTATCCTTCATGTCCTCCCGGCGGATGATTCCGTCGATCAGCCCGTGCTCCACTAAGAATTCTGCTCTCTGGAAACCTTCCGGAAGCTTCTGGCCGATGGTCTGCTCGATCACCCGCGGGCCCGCAAAACCAACCAGCGCCCCAGGCTCAGCTAAAATAATGTCTCCCAGCATGGCAAAGCTGGCGGTCACGCCCCCGGTGGTCGGGTCTGTCAGCACGGTAATATACAGTAGACCGGCATCTGAGTGGCGTTTCAGCGCAGCTGAAGTTTTGGCCATCTGCATCAGGGAAATCATTCCCTCCTGCATCCTGGCGCCGCCGGAGCAGGTAAAAATGATGATCGGCAGCTTCAGCTCTGTGGCACGTTCCACCGCTCTTGTGATCTTCTCACCCACTACCTATCCCATGCTTCCCATCAGGAAGCGGGAATCGCAGATAGCAATGACTGTATCCTCGCCATGAATTTTACAGCGCCCGGTGGTCACTGCCTCATCAATTTTCAGCCTCTCTTTCAGCGCCGCAATCTTTTCAGGATAACCGGGATACTGCAGCGGATCCTTTCCTTCCAGCCCTTCGTCCCAGGGCTCAAACGTATGTTTGTCTGCAACCAGATGGAGACGCCGCTTGGTATACAGCCGGAAATACTTCCCACACTTGTAACAGACCAAATGATTGTGGATGACGTCTTCTTTGTAGAGCATCTCTCCGCAGGCATCACATTTGATCCACATTCCCTCGGGGATATCGTTCTCTTTCCGCGGAACGGTAATATAATTCAGCTTTTTAAATTTCAACATCTGATATCACCTGCTCTTTCTTTTATTCAGGCCGGCAACAGCCTCTGTCTCCCGCCATGATCCGGGGAGTACGGAACGTTTCCAGCGCTTTTATTTGAAATATTCCTCTAAGAATCCTGTTGTCACATCCCCGGAACGGAAAACCGGGTGGTTGATGATCTCATACTGATAATCCAGATTTGTGATGATCCCTTCCACGTTGACTTCACCGAGGGCGCTGCGCATTTTATCAATCGCCGTATCCCGGTCTTTTCCATACACCATGATCTTGGCAATCATAGAATCGTAGTTGGGCGGGATCTGGTACCCTGCGTAAATCGCAGAATCAATCCGCACGCCGTTTCCGCCGGGCAGATGGAGGAACTCAATCTTCCCTGGACAGGGCATAAAGTTTTTCTCCGGATTCTCGGCATTCAGCCGGCACTCGATCGCATGCCCCTGGATCTGGATATCCTTCTGTTTGAAACGGAGCTTTTCACCGGCCGCGATAAAGATCTGCTCTTTGATCAGGTCAATTCCAGTCACTAACTCCGTCACCCCATGCTCTACCTGAATCCTGGTATTCATCTCCATGAAATAATATTTTTTATCTTTATCCAGCAGGAATTCGATGGTTCCGGCGCTCTCGTAATGAGCCGCTTTCGCCGCCCGCACGGCAACCTCGCCCATCTCTTTGCGCAGTTTCGCATCCAGCGCCACGGACGGAGACTCCTCCACCATCTTCTGATGACGCCTCTGGATGGAGCAGTCACGCTCCCCCAGGGAAACTACGTTCCCGTATTTATCCGCCAGAATCTGAAACTCGATGTGGCGGGGACGCTCAATATACTTTTCGATATACATGGTATTGTCGCCAAAACCATTGACAGATTCTGTCTGGGCAACCTCAAAATTCTCCACAAAATCTGCCTCGGAACGGGAAATACGCATTCCCTTTCCGCCGCCGCCGCTGGCCGCCTTGATCATAACAGGGAAACCGATCTCCTTTGCCAGTTCCAGCCCCCGCTCTGCGGAAAACACCGCCTCCTTGGTACCGGGGACAACCGGAACTTTGGCCGCCATCATCGTATTTCTGGCTTCCTGCTTATTTCCCATTTTGGAAATAACCTCCGCGTCCGGTCCGATAAAGACAATGTTGCACTCCTTGCACATCTGGGCAAATTTGGCGTTTTCCGACAGGAAACCAAACCCCGGATGGATAGCGTCCGCCTTGGAGACGCTGGCTGCGCTTAAAATACGCTCCATGTTCAGGTAACTGTCTGCCGGAGCCGGGCCGCCGATGCAGATCGCCTCGTCCGCTAACATGGTGTGAAGCGCTTCCCTGTCCGCGGTAGAATATACTGCAACAGAGGTAATGCCCAGCTCCCGGCAAGCCCGGATGATACGCACGGCGATCTCTCCCCTGTTGGCAATCAAAATTTTTTGAAACATATCTGAAACACCTTCCTTAGCCAATTGCAAATGTAAGCTCTGCCGCAACAGCCGTCTTTCCGTCCACGGTTGCCTTCGCCTTCGCAATGCCGATGGGTCCTTTCTGCTTGATCATCTCCGTCTCTAAGATCAGGACGTCCCCCGGGACAACTTTCTTTTTGAATTTGGCGGAGTTGATGGCGCCGAAATAGGCGGTCTTTCCCTTAAACTCCTCACAGGAAAGGATCGCTACCGCGCCGACCTGCGCCAGGGCTTCCACGATCAGGACGCCGGGCATCACCGGCTCTCCCGGAAAATGGCCTGCAAAATAAGGCTCATTGTAAGAAACACATTTCTTTCCCACTGCACGGACGCCGGGCTCCAGCTCCTCAATCGTGTCAATCAGAAGCATCGGCTGACGGTGGGGAATGATATCCATAATTTCCTTTGTTGTTAATACAGACATGGGATCCTTCCTTTCCTTTTACTCGATCACAAACAGGGGCTGGTCATATTCAACCTGATCCCCGTTCTTTACCAGGATCTGCTTCACGACGCCGTCAAACTCAGACTCGATCTCGTTCATCAGCTTCATCGCCTCCACAATTCCGAGTACCTGGCCTTTTTTCACAATGTCCCCTACCTGGACAAAAGGATCCGCATCCGGCGAAGACGCCGCGTAGAAGGTTCCCACCAGCGGACATTTCACAACCTGGCCGGAAAGCTCTTCTGCCTGCGCTGCGCTGTCATCTGCCTGGACAGCGGCTGCCTGTACAGGCGGAACCACTGCTGTCAGAGGCTGCGGGGCAGGCTGCTGTGCCATCACGGCCGGCGCTGCAACAGACTGGCAAATAACTTCCTTTTTCTCCGGATGCTTCCGGATCTTTAAAACCATACCGTTCTCCTCGTAGGAGAAATCGGTCAGGCCGTTATCTGCAACGGCCTTCATCAATTCTATGATCTGACTGACTTCCATGACTGACTCCTATCTGTGATCCGCGATCACCTGTTGATCATTGCAGCCGCTGTCCGCGGCTGCTTTTTGTTTTTCTTTTACTCATGATACTTTTTGATCAGGATGCTGGCGTTATGCCCGCCGAAGGCAAGAGAATTGGATAATGCGTATTCCATCTCCTCCTCCACGCCATGTCCCTGAACATAATCCAGATCCAGTTCCTCATCCGGCTGCTCCAGCCCCACAGTCTGATGGATGTAACTGTTGTTCATCTGCAGTACGCAGGCGATAAATTCTACGGCGCCTGCCGCACCCAGCAGATGGCCAACCATAGATTTGGTAGAATTCATCTTCAGATGGTAAGCATGCTCCCCGAACGTTTTCTTGACAGCGCGTGTCTCGAAAAGGTCATTGTGATGGGTGCTGGTTCCGTGTGCATTGATGTAGGTGATCTCCTCCGGGGCAACCCCTGCATCCTTCAGCGCAAACTCCATGGCGTGAGCCGCGCCCTCGCCATCCTCCGCCGGGGAGGTAATGTGGTAAGCGTCGCTGGTAGCGCCGTATCCCACCACTTCCGCCAGGATCTTTGCGCCCCTGGCCTTTGCATGTTCCAGCTCCTCTAAAACAACAATGCCTGCGCCGTCGCCGATCACGAAACCGTCGCGGTCTTTGTCAAACGGAATCGAGCATCTCTCAGGATCATTGGAGGTGGACAGGGCTGTCAGCGCCGTGAAACCTGCCACACTGATGGGTGTGATGGCGTTTTCCGTGCCGCCTGCCAGCATCACATCGCACTCTCCATACTGGATCGCGCGGAACGCCTCGCCAATGTTATGGGTGCCGGTTGCGCAGGCTGTGGCAATATTGATGCTCTTTCCCTTGATGCCCATCTGGATGGCGATATTTCCCGCCGCCATATTGGTGATCATCAACGGTACCAGAAGCGGATTGACCCTTGCGGGCCCCTTGTTCAGCAGCTTCTCATATTCTCTTTCAATCGCCTGCAGGGAACCGACACCGGAGCCCACACAGATACCCACACGGTAGGGGTCTTCCTGTCCCATATCGATCCCGGACATCTCCATCGCTTCCTTTGCAGCCGCCACCGCATACTGTGAGAAGGATTCCATCCGTCTCGCGGTTTTCTTATCCATATAGTCGGCCGCTTTGAAGCCCTTGACCTCCGCGGCAACCTTTACTTTATAATCTGTGGTATCAAAGTAGGTAATCTCCCCGAAACCGGTCTTTCCCTCTCTGATCCCGTTCCAGTATTCTTCGATCCCAAGGCCAATGGGTGTAATCGCCCCCATGCCGGTTACAACAACTCGTCTCATGAAACTCTCCTTTTCCTGATTTTCCGTTACGGTTCACTCCGTTCACAGCAATATTTTTACATCGCCATCCCGCCGTCCACACAGATCACCTGTCCTGTAATATAGGAGGCTCTGTCGGACGCCAGGAAAGCAACGGTATTGGCGATATCCTCCGGCGTGCCCATTCTTCCCAGGGGAACCTGCGCCAGTCCCGCTTCTTTTGCGGAATCTGTCATGGCCTGCGTCATCTCGGTATCAATAAAACCGGGAGCCACCGCATTCACACGGATATTCCTGCTGGCCAGCTCCCTGGCCATGGATTTGGTCATGCCGATCACGCCGGCTTTGGACGCACAGTAATTCATCTGTCCGGGATTTCCCATAATGCCGCTGACAGATGAAATATTGATGATGCATCCGCCCTTCTGCTTCAGCATCGGGCGCGCGATATGGCGCATGGTATTGAAGCTTCCCTTCAGGTTTGTGGCGATGACAGCGTCAAAAGCCTCTTCCTTCATCTTCATCAGCAGGTCATCCCGGGTGATTCCCGCATTGTTCACCAGGATATCGATCCGTCCCAGCTTTTTCACCAATGTCTTGATCATCTCCTCCACAGCCGCAAAATCGCTGACGGTACACTGATAAACCTCACCGTTTCCTCCGTTTGCCTTCATTTCCTCCACAACCGCGTTGGCCGCGTCTGCGGAACCATTATAATTCACTACCACATATGCGCCCTCGGCAGCTAATGTCAGCGCGATCTGTCTGCCGATCCCCCGGCTGGCGCCGGTCACAAGCGCAATTTTGTTTTCCAGTAAATTGCCCATATTTACCTCCTGTTTACCAATTTCTGTTATATAGATTCCGGGCTTTCCGCATTACTGCCGGAAAGCCTCGCACAAAGCGTCCAGATCCGCCATGGTATCCACATGGTAGGCGGGAATGGACTTATCTATCTTCTTTAAAAATCCTGTCAGGGATTTCTTGGGTCCGATTTCAATAAAAACTTCCACTCCGTCCGCAATCATGCGCTCCACACTCTGCTGCCAGCGTACAGAAGAGGAAATCTGCTGTTTCAGCAGCTCTTTGACCTGGCTCTTATCTGTCACATAATCTGCAGTCACATTCGTTATGTAGGGAGTGGCAATATCATGGATCGTTACATGCTCTAATTCCTTTGCCAGCTTCTCGCCGGCCTCCTCAAGCATCGCGGAATGGAAAGGTCCGCTGACCTTCAGGGCCATGCAGCGCTTTGCGCCGGCTTCCTTCAGGGCCGCGGCAGCCGCGTTGACCGCATGCTCCTCACCGGTGATCACGGTCTGCCCGGGACAATTGTAATTTGCCACGGAAACGATCCCTTCGGTCTCGGAACAGACTCTCTCAATCGTCCCGTTGTCCAGGCCGATAACAGCCGTCATCGCCCCGCCGGTGGGAACTGCCTCCTGCATATATTCCCCGCGCTTTACAATCACCGCGAAAGCATCTTCCGGTGTCATGACGCCGGACGCCACCAGGGCCGCATACTCGCCCAGGCTTAAGCCCGCGTTCACATCGGAATGGAAGCCTTTTTCCTCAAGCACACGCAGAATGGCAAGCTCATCCGCGAGCATGGCAATCTGCGTGTATTTGGTAATGTTTAAATTTTCATTTTCCTCGAAAAGAAGAGCTTTCATATCCATACCGCTTACTTTCTCGGCAAGATCGATCATCTCTTTCGCGCAGGTAAAGTTTTCATAAAAATCTTTTCCCATGCCAACGTACTGCGACCCCTGACCGGGAAAAATAAACGCTGTTTTTTTCATACTATAACTCTCCTTGTCCTCGTTTTACCGGTGCAGCAGCTTCTCTGCCTGCCCCATCACTTCGTCAATGATCTCCTTACAGGTCTGCTGTTTTTTGATCATTCCGGCAATCTGTCCTGCCATGACGGTCCCGTGCTTCACATCGCCGTCGATCACGGCGTTTCTCAGGGAACCGAGGGTCAGCTTCTCCATCTCTTCAAACGGTGCGCCTTCCTTTTCCAGCTTCAGATATTCTCTGGTCATGGCGTTGCGCAGACAGCGGATCGGATGTCCGTGGGAACGTCCGGTCACCTCAGAGTCAATATCCTTTGCCTTTAAGATCTTATCTTTATAATTCTGGTGGGTGATGCACTCCTCTGCCACACAGAAACGGGTACCCATCTGAACCGCCTCAGCGCCCAGCATGAACGCGGCTGCCATCCCTCTGCCGTCGCCGATACCGCCGGCAGCGATCACCGGGATACTGACAGCGTCCACCACCTGGGGAACCAGGGTCATGGTGGTTGCGGAACCGATATGTCCGCCGGACTCCGTACCCTCTGCCACAACGGCGTCCACCCCGGCCTTTTCCATCATCCGAGCCAGCGCCACGCTGGCAACAACCGGCACAACGCGGATCCCCGCGTCCTGCCACATTTTCAGATATTTACCGGGATTCCCGGCGCCTGTGGTAACGACCTTCACGCCCTCTTCCACAACAACCTTTGCCACTTCGTCCGCATAGGGGCTCATCAGCATCACGTTGACGCCAAAAGGCTTATCAGTCAGTTTTTTCGCCTCACGGATCTGCTGGCGAATCACATCCTCAGGGGCGCTGGCCGCGCCGATCAGCCCCAGGCCGCCGGCCTCGGAAACGGCTGCCGCCAGATGATAATCTGCCACCCATGCCATCCCGCCCTGAATAATCGGGTATTCAATTCCAAAAAGTTCCGTAATTCTCGTTTTCATGTTTCCCACCAATCTTACTCTTCTACGCCAAGCTCTTTCAGGTAATCAACAATCGCACCAACAGTGGTCAGGCTGTCCAGATCCTCGGACGGGATGTCGATACCATACTCATCCTCAAGAGAGCTTACCAGTTCAAAAAGATCCAGGGAATCTGCCTCCAGGTCCTCTTTGAAACGGGTCTCCATGGTAATGTCCTCCGCCTCAACGTCAAGCTGCTCTGCGATCATTTCTCTCATTTTCTCTAACATCGTTTTTCTCCTTTTTCAATACATATAATTTCTTTATCCAAAATACTTTGACCCTCAAAGTATATATGATTTCTCATGCCCCGTCAATACGAAAATCAGAAAATTTATAAATTGACTTTTACCGGAATCCTTCTTATACTAATCCATGAAAAATCAGGCCGCCGGCCGCGGCAAATTGTGAAGTTTTCAGGAGGGAATCAGATGAAAAACAAAAAGAATACGCCTGCCGGGGAAGAGATCACAGATCCCCGCGAAATGTACCTGACCGTGGAGCTTGATGAGGGCGGCGAAGCCACCTTCCAGATCCTCAAGATTTTTGAAGTGAATGGACAGGACTATATTGCGGTCTGCCCTACAGACGGTTCCGAGGACGTGTATTTTTACCGCCATTTTGAAGACGCCGACGGTAACCCGTCCATCGGCAACATCGAGACAGATGAAGAATTTGAAGAGGTCACCGATGTGTTTGACCAGATCTTAGACGATGAGGAGTTCGACCAGATGTAGGAGTTTTTTTCCGTTGGGATATGAACGGCCAAAGAGCGGCAGCCCGGTTTGTTTTCATCAAAACAGGCCGGGCTGCTTTGTTTCCGGCGCTGGGCTCTGACACTCCGGCAGGAAACGCGAAGGATCCATCTCTTTGTTGTGGATCCGGCGGGTCCAGAACAGGTACAGACGGTGTCTGGCCCTCGTCATTCCCACATAAAACATCCGCCGCTCCTCCTCTAAGTCTGCCTCCAAGACTGCTTTTTTGTAGGGCATGACCCGCTCATCCACATCTAAGATGAACACCGCGTCAAACTCCAGTCCTTTGGAACCATGGAGCGTGCTCAGCCGCACGGCCGGTTCCGTCACTTCCTTTCTGGCGGCCTGCTCTTCCCAGTCCTGTTTTACCTCCCCGATATGGCCAAACCAGGCGTCAAAGGTATCATAGCTTCTTGCGTCCTCCTGCAGTTCATCCAGCACATCAAACAGATCCTCCTGGGGGATTTTCCGGAAGGCTGCAAATTCCCGCAGGAAATCCTCATAGGCAACCGCCCTGCGGATATAGTGTACGGCGGAGAACGGGCGCATGTTCCCAATCACCTCTAAGTCGCTTTTCAGCTTTTCCAGCCGCTGGACCATCCACCCCTGGTTCCGGTAGTAATCTTCCCAGGCCCGAAATTCCACCTGCTCATAAGGCAGGCTTTCCCGGGAGAGATACCGCTTCGGCCGGTTCATAATCCTCAGGAAAAGCTTTCTGCTCCGCTCCCCCAGCGCCAGCCGGATATAGGCAAAGATATCCTCCGCAATCCAGTGCTCGTAAAGATTCGGGAGATGCTCCCGGGAAACAAACGGGATATTCTGGTCAAACAGCTGACGGATAAACAGTCCCGGCTGCGCGTTGGTCCGAAACAGGACGGCTATCTGGTCATAAGAAATCCCGGCGTCCGCATGCAGCCGGCGGATTTCCCGGATCACTGCTTCGTTCTGTTCTTTCTGGCCGGCAAAGCCCTGAACCTGCACCGGTATCCCCTCCTGCTGACAGGGACGGATATTTTTCGGAAACCGCACCCGGTTGTGACTGATCAGGTTCCCTGCTTCTTTTACGATTTCCTTCCCCGACCGGTAATTGATGTCTAAAAGAATTTTCTCCGCCCGGGGATAATCTTTTTCAAAGTTCAGCATGATCTCCGGTTTTGCACCCCGGAAACGGTAGATGGACTGGTCGTCGTCCCCCACAATAAATAGATTATTCTCCGGAGCCGCCAGCAGCCGTACAATCTCATACTGAATCTGGTTGATATCCTGGAATTCATCGATCAGGATATAGCAGAACTTCCGCTGCCAGCCGCCCAGGATATCCGGCCGGCTCTCCAGCAGTTCCTTTGTATACACCAGCATGTCGTCAAAATCCAGCAGCCGGTTCTGATATAAAAATTCCTGGTAAGCACGGAAAATCCGGCGGAAGACCTCCTCCGGACAGTTTGCAGAATAGTAATGCTCCAGATCTAAGGACATATTCTTAATCAGGCTGATCTCGCCTAAGAGATTCTGTACGAACTCTCCCTCATCCTCATACTCCAGGCGGAGACGGTGGATAAATTCCCGCACAAACTGCGTGCGCTGTTCCTCTTTTGCAATATTCGCCGCCGTGTACCCGTAAGCGGCTTTCAGGATATGGAAATAAACCGCATGGAAGGTTCCGAATGTAACCGCCGTCCGCCGCCCGCCCATCAATGTTTCAAACCGCTGCCGCATTTCCACAGCGGCAGCCCGTGAAAATGTGATCACCAAAATCCTGGCGGGATCCACCTTCCGCTGCCGGATCAGATATTCCACCCGCCTTGTGATCACCGTAGTTTTTCCGGAACCGGGGCCGGCCAGGATCATGGCCGGCCCCCTCTCATGCCGGATTGCTTTGGTCTGTGACTTGTCTAATTTCATTAATTTAATTCAATCTTCCTCAGTTCCTTCGGAGGCAGCTTCTTCGTCGAATCCCGGACGATCTTCTGTACCTCCTTTTTCGCATTGGCTACCGGAAGCAATGTCCCGGCTCCCGCCACACATCCGCCGGGGCAGCCCATACCCTCGATCAGATAACCGTTTTTGCGCCCCGCCTTGGCCTGCATCAGGACTTTCCGGCAGTCCGCCAGCCCCTCCGCATGTTCCACAAGAACCTCTGTGCCGGGATAATACTCGTTGATACATTTTACAATGGCGTCTGCCACGCCTCCTGCCACACCATACCCGCGCCCGGCCGCCGTAGCGTCGTGGAGATATTTTCCATGATCGATCCTGGCCGGATCAATTCCCCTGGCCGTGAACATGGCGTCCAGCTCCTCAAAGGTGATCACAAAATCCACATCCGAACGAACCGTCCTGCGCATCGCCTCCAGCTTCTTCGCCGCGCAGGGACCGATAAATACCACCCTGGCATTGGGATGCTCCTTTTTGATACTGCGGGCGGTGGCCACCATGGGTGTCAGCTCCTTGGACACGCTGTCGATGATTTCCGGAAACTGTTTTTTCGCCAGCATCGCCCAGGAAGGACAGCAGGAAGTCAGAAGAAACGGGATCTTTCCTGTTTTTACATGGTATACATAGTCATGAGCTTCTGTCACGGCGCCGATATCCGCCCCCAGAGCCACCTCATACACCTTCGAAAATCCCAGTTCCCGCAGGGCCGCATGGATTTTCTCCGGCGTAGCCTCCGCCCCGAACTGTCCCACGTAGGCAGGAGCAATCTCCGCAATCACCTCGCCGCCGTTTTTCATGCAGCGGATCAGCTGGAAAATCTGTGATTTATCAGCGATCGCCCCAAACGGGCAATTCACCATACACATTCCGCAGGAAAGACACTTCTCCTGGTTGATCACCGCCCGCCCATACTGGTCAGACTCAATGGCGTTCACGCCGCAGGCCAGGGAACAGGGTCTCACCCTCCGTCCAATCGCGTCATACGGGCAGACGGATTTGCACTTGCCGCATTTGATACATTTGGACTGGTCGATATGGGCCTGGCCGTTTTCGTGGGAAATCGCATCCCGGGGGCAAACCTCCATGCACTGATGGGACAGGCAGTTCCGGCAGAGGTTGCTGACCTCATATACGTTATCCTCGCAGGCATTGCACGCCGACGGAATCACCTGCATCAGCGGCGGCTCATAGTAGACCTGGTCGATGGTGCTCTCCTCCAGCCCGCTGGTAATGTGCACCGGCTTATTCTGGGGACGCAAAGACAGCCCCATCGCCAGCCTGGCCCGCTCCGCGCTGATGGCCCGTTCCCGGTAAATGCTCTCCCGGAACCTGGGCACCTCGTCCGGGGACAGCTTGTAGGGGATCGCCTCAATATCGTCCTTCACATTGTCCGATTCATAGGCGATCCTCGCAATCTCCACAAATACATGCTTCCGCAAATCTGAAACCTGTGTGTGCAGTCCTCTCATAAATATAACCCCTTTCCCACGCCAGGGCAAGCGTATTTTTCCGCCGCTCCCTGCCCGCCGCTCTGCGGCAGGCTCTGTGCGGTGCGGAGTCCCGCCCGGCATATATTGTTAAATAATTATCAATTTCTTGTATACAATTTTAGTCTTCCCGGTGCCTCCGGTCAACAGGAAATATCTGCGCACTGAATAAAATACAATGCATACAATATATTAAATTGATTGGAAAGGAATTCAGCCTTGCATTGCAATACAGGAAACACTTCAAATCTGTGTACACAAAATGATCTGCGCTCTGGCATCGACCGCATGCCGGTTGCCATGGCCTACGTTCCCTGGCAGCGGTTCGGCCGTACCCTCGACCTGGACCAGGCGCTCCGGACCGGGACTATTTTTCCCGAACTGACCAAACCATTCTGCGGAGGTAATTGCGGATGAATCTATCCAATTCTGCCACCTGCGGCCAGTGCAGCCGCGCAGACCGGCTGCGGCTGTTAAATGCAGTCACCCAATTTGGTTTTGCCCTGAGCGAAATCACACTGTTTTTAGATACCCATCCGGACGATCCGGATGCGCTTGACTATTACCGTCAGATGAACCGGATGTATCATAAAGTTTCCGCGGAATACGAAGACAAATACGGACCCCTGACCCAGTTTTGCGGCCAGGACGGAACTATCTGGAAATGGGCCTCGCAGCCCTGGCCCTGGGAAAGGGGGTTTTATTAAATGTGGAATTATGAAAAAAGACTGCAGTATCCGGTGAAGATCACAAAATGTGACCCGAAAGCCGCCCAGATCATCATCTCGCAGTTTGGCGGGCCGGACGGGGAGCTGTCCGCCTCCCTGCGCTATCTCTCTCAGAGATACGCCATGCCGTACAGGGAAGTAGCGGGACTGCTGACGGATATCGGAACGGAAGAACTGGCGCATATGGAGATGATCTGCGCCATCGTCAAACAGCTGACCCAGGATCTGACTCCTGAAGAAATCAAACGCAGCGGTTTTGACACTTACTATGTGGATCATACCCTGGGGCTCTGGCCCATGGCGGCCGGCGGGATCCCGCAGAACGCCTGCGAATACCAGTCCAAGGGAGATCCCATCACCGATCTGACAGAGGATCTGGCAGCCGAACAGAAGGCGCGGACCACGTATGACAACATCCTGCGTCTGATCAAAGACCCGGAAATCTGCGACCCGATCCGTTTCCTGCGCGCCAGGGAAATCGTCCATTTCCAGCGCTTCGGCGAGGCGCTCCGCATCGCGACGGAACATCTGGACGCGAAGAATTTCTACGCTGTCAATCCGGCGTTTGGCTGTGACCCGAAATAATTCTTCCGCCTGACCGCAGCGCCATCACAGGCGCGGGCGTTTCCCCGCCCATACCGGGCAGGCAAAATACCGGATACCCCTGCTGGCATCCGGTATTTTGCAGTTGCCAGCCGCGCTAAAGCAAAACAGTTGCCGGGCAGAACCGTTTATGGTATGCTTTTCATACACTGCCGGTGATAAGGCAGAACACAAATCCAAAAAAGAAAGGACTCAAACACCTATGCATCAGAAACAAAACCAACGCGGAGGATCGAAGTTTTTCCTGATCCGCGTCCTGCAGGGCGTAGTCATCGGCCTGGGCGCTGTGCTGCCGGGGATTTCCGGCGGGGTACTGGGCGTGATCTTCGGCATCTACAAACCGATCATGGAGCTTCTGTCCCATCCGGTAAAGAATTTTAAGACCCATGTCCCTCCCCTGATCCCGGTAATCCTGGGCGGGATCATCGGTTTCCTGGGGGTAGCAAACATCCTGGCCTTTTTCCTGGAAAAATACCCCGATCCCTCCGTCTGCGTCTTTATCGGCCTGATCACCGGGATGCTTCCCTCCCTGTTCCGCGAGGCCAACGAGAAGGGCCGCCGGAAAGGGGCTTTCATCCCCATGTTTGCCTGTATGGCGGCAATCTTCGCCATCCTGATCGGTCTGCAGATGACAGCTATCCAGGTGGAGCCCAACTTCCTCTGGTACCTGTTTTCCGGTTTCTGCCTGGCGCTCAGCGTCATTGCCCCCGGCATGAGCTTTTCCACGCTGCTGATGCCCCTGGGACTGTATACCCCGTTTGTGGACGGCATCGGCCATGTTGACATGAATATCCTGATTCCGGGAGCCATCGGCGCCATTATCACAGTCATCTGTCTGTCCAAAGCCATCAACGCGCTGTTCGACAACTTTTACTGCCTGGCGTTCCACGGGATCATCGGCATTGTCATTGCGGCAACCATCATGACCATTCCATTCTCCGGTTTTTCCAGCCCGGAAGCTGTTTTCATCAACCTGATCTGTATGTTAGCCGGCATCCTGGCCGCCCTGCTTCTGGATCGGTTCAACAGCCGGATCAAAGTAGATACCCCATAAATAACTACATACATCAGACAGGGGGAGGGGATCGCCCTCCCCCTGTCTGACGCGCGCCCGCCGGGCGCACACAGAAATACCGGATACCCTTTCGGGCATCCGGTATCTTTGGGGTTGGGCTGTTTTATAAAAAAACAGAACAGTTCGTAGGGGAATCGAACCCCTGTTTCCGCCGTGAGAGGGCGGCGTCTTAACCGCTTGACCAACGAACCATATTTATTTGTGAACCGCTTTTTCAAGCGAACAGTTCGTAGGGGAATCGAACCCCTGTTTCCGCCGTGAGAGGGCGGCGTCTTAACCGCTTGACCAACGAACCGCAACAAAGAGAATTATACACATATGTTGATGTGTTGTCAACATATTTTTTCATTTTTTTCAAATTTTTTATTCTGCCAGGCTGACGGCAGATCTTTCGCCCCGGTATGCCCTTTCACACGGCGCCGGAAAGGGAACAGATTCCCTCCGGCTCCGCACAGAAAAGTCCATACTTAAGCTAATTTCGCTTTTGCCGCTTCTACCAAAGCTGCAAATCCGTCCGCGTCGTTGACAGCCATCTCTGCCAGCATCTTACGGTTGATCTCGATATCTGCCAGCTTCAGGCCATACATAAACTTGCTGTAGGAAAGGCCGTTCATTCTGGCTGCTGCGTTGATACGCGCGATCCACAGCTGTCTGAACTGTCTCTTTCTCTGTTTTCTGCCTGCGTAGGAGCTGGTAAGCGCTCTCATGACAGACTGTTTTGCTACTCTGTACTGTTTGGATCTGGCTCCTCTGTAACCTTTCGCCAGTTTTAAAACTCTGTTATGTTTTTTCTTGGCATTTAAGCCGCCTTTAATTCTTGCCATTTCATCTTCCTCCTAACTCAAAATTACAGATACGGTAAAATCTTCTTCATGTTCTTTACATTGGTAGAATCAGTGATTGCAGATTTTCTTAAGTTTCTCTTTCTCTTAGGAGATTTCTTTGTTAAAATGTGGCTCTTGTAAGCTTTATTTCTTTTTAACTTTCCTGTCCCAGTCTTTTTAAAACGTTTTGCAGCTGCCCTGCTTGTTTTCATTTTCGGCATAATGAATTCCTCCTGTCTAATAGTCTAACGTTTCTGGCCCATGACCATGGTCATGCTGCGGCCTTCCATCTTCGGCGCCTTCTCCACTACTGCAATATCAGCAAGCGACTCCGCAAAATCATCCAGAATATGCCTGCTGTTCTGCACATGTGCCATCTCACGTCCACGGAAACGAAGGGAAACCTTTACCTTATCCCCTTTCGAAATGAACTTTCTGGCTGCGTTTACTTTGGTATTCAGGTCATTGGTATCAATGTTGGGAGATAACCGCACTTCCTTGATCTCGACTGTTTTCTGCTTCTTACGGGCCTCTTTTTCCTTACGGCTCTGCTCATAACGGAATTTTCCGTAATCAATGATCTTTACCACAGGCGGTTTTGCGTTGGGCGCAATCTTGACCAGGTCAAGCTCTGCCTCCTGTGCCATCCTGTACGCATCTCTCGCAGACATGATACCCAGCTGAGCACCATCTGCGGAAACAACACGAACTTCTCGGTCTCTGATCTGTTCATTAATCTGTAACTCGCTAATGGCTTTGTACCTCCATAAACTAAAAAAGTGGATAGGCAGACTATCCACAATCAAATCAAAATACAAAAAATCTTGAAATATAAACCGTCGGTCACTCGCTCGTGCCGGGGTGAGAGTGGATACCCTACTTTGTTTTTTGCAACATCAGTAAAATACCACATTGTACCGCTTCCGTCAAGTGTTTTTTTCAGGTTTTCACAAAAGTTTTTCTTGCAAAATCCGGTGCTTCATCCCATAATACTTACTGTCAAAACACATAGCAAACAGAAGGGATATTACAAATGGAAACCTATATTGATCTGCACACCCACTCCACCGCCTCCGACGGGACGCTGACCCCCTCTGAGCTGGTGCTGGAAGCAAAAAAGGCCGGCCTTGCGGCCATCGCCATTACGGACCATGATTCCGTAAGCGGGATCATGGAAGCCATGGAGGCCGGAAAGGCCTGCGGCCTGGAAGTGGTTCCCGGCATTGAGCTTTCCACCGAATATGAGGAGACAGAGATCCATGTGGTGGGGCTCTATATTGATCCTGACACGCCGGTTCTCACCGAACAGCTCCGCGCTTTTGTAGACAGCCGCGACAACCGGAACTTAAAAATCATCGACAGGCTGCGGGAAGCCGGCTTTTCCATCAGCGCGGAGGAGATCTACCGCCGCAATCCCGGTTCCGTCATTGCCCGGCCGCACATTGCCCGCTATTTAGCGGACACCGGGCAGGTCAAAGATGTAAAAACCGTCTTTGAAAAATATATCGGCGACGGCTGCCCCTGTTTTGTCGACCGTTATAAGATCACCCCCGTGCAGGCTGTGGAACTGATCCATGCGGCAGGCGGCACGGCCATTTTAGCCCACCCCTGTCTCTACAGGCTGAGCCGCGGGGTATTGCTCCGTATGATTGGGGAACTGGCCGCCGCAGGCCTGGACGGCATTGAGGCCGTCTACTCCTGCAACCAGGGTTCCGATGAGAAGGACTACCGGGAGATTGCAGAAAAGTACCATCTGCTCCTCTCCGGCGGCTCAGATTTCCACGGCTCCAACAAGCCCTATATCCATCTGGGCACCGGCCGCGGGAACCTGCGGGTTCCCCGTGAATTCCTGGATCAGATCAAACAGGCCCGCCGTACCGTCTGATCACCTCAGCCAGGCCGCCGTGATTGTTGTCCCGGGTCGTGATGTAATCCGCCAGAGGCTTCACCGCCTCATTGCCGTTTTTCATCACAACCCCGGTTCCCGCATAGCGGATCATCGCCGCGTCGTTGTCCTCGTCCCCCACAGCAATGGTATTCTCATGGGCAATCCCCAGTCTTTCTTCAAAAAAGGCAATCCCGTCCGCTTTGGTAGCCCCCAGCGGACAATATTCCAGGTACTGGGGGCAGGAAAAGAAGCTGACGCACCTGCCCTGCTCCCATTCCCTGTGCTCCCGCCGGAATTCCGCCAGCGCCTGAGGATCCTCCATGGAAACCAGCAGTACCTTGGGCGTGTGGATCTCCTTTTTCCGGTACAGATCCGGGATAATGTCATAGTCCACCTTGTTCCTGCCGCTGTAATACAGAAGATCCTCGCAGAGATACGGCGCCAGAACCTTTGTCTCACTGTAGGCCTGCATATAAAGCCCTGCTTTCCCGGCCTCCGACAGCAGATACCCTGCCGTCTCATCCGGCAGCCGCAAATCCCGCAGCAGGCTCAGGTCTGACAGGTCGTAGATGATCGCCCCGTTAAAAGAGATCAGGAAACATCCTCTGCGCATCATCCCCAGACGCTCCGCCACCTTTTTTGCGCTGACCAGCGCCCGGCCGGTGGCGATGGAAACATAATGCCCTGCGTCCACCGCCTCCCGGATCGCGCGGGTGTTCTCTTCCGGGATACTCTTATCATCCCGGAGTGTCGTCCCATCCAGGTCAATAAAAAACATCTTTCTTTCCATCAGTTTTCTCCGCCTGTGCATGCTTTCGTATCCCCGCCGTCTGCCCGGACGCCGGACTGCTCTAAAAGCCGGTACTGCCTTTCCTTGCTGATATCCATCAGACAGGAAAACCACTCCCGGATTCCCCGGCTGTTAAAATCAGAATGGGCCAGGGCCGCCACGGCGTCTAACTTCTGCCTTTCCCGCTCCGGGTCAAAAACGGCCTTCCCGGTGGCAATCTTATATGCCGCCACCTGGTCTGTCAGTTCCATCCTCTGCTCAAACAATTCCACGATCCTGCGGTCGATCTCATCGATCTGCCCCCGGATCTCTGTTAAGTCTTTCATATTCCACTGCTCCTTTTGTTCTGATCATCCCAAAAAACGCGGAACGCCCCGCAGTTTGCCGGAATGCTTTGCCTTCCCCCTGTCAGAAATCAAACAGGGAGAGCTGGTTGGACTCCGGCAGGTCTGCCAGAAGCCCCAGGTCCGCCATCACATCCACGATGGATTTGCTGACCTTGGCCCGGTCACGGAAATCATCCCGCGATAAAAACGGACCGTCCTTGGCCGCCTCCACCACGCCTTCCGCCGCCCGGTCGCCCATGCCGTCGATGGTATTGATAGCCGGCATCAGCTTCCCGTCAATGATCTGGAAATAGCGGGCGTCCGCCCGGTAAATATCCAGAGGCCAGAATTCAAATCCCCTGGCGTACATTTCCTGGACGATCCGCATATCCTTGACGGTATCCTGCTCCTTTTTCGTCAGGGAATCCTTTCTCTTCTGGTAATCATGCAGATAATATTCCAGCCGCTCCCTGCCCTGGCACATCAGCTCATAGTTAAAGGAAGTCGCCCGGATGCTGAAATACGCCGCGTAATAGGCCAGCGGATAAAACACCTTGCAGTAAGCAATCCGCCAGGCCATCATCACATAAGCCGCCGCGTGGGCTTTGGGGAACATATACTTGATCTTCTCACAGGACCAGATATACCAGTCCGGCACCCCGTGATCCGTCATATCCTGCTTCCACTCCGGCCACTGGGGACATTTCCCCTTGGCGATGATCCCCTTACGCACCTTTTCCATAATGTTGAAGGACTCCTCCGAATCCAGCCCCCTGCCGATCAGGTACGTCATAATGTCGTCACGGGTACAGATAGCCGTGGAAATCGTGGCCTTCCCCTCCTGGATCAGCGTCTGGGCGTTCCCCAGCCACACATCCGTACCGTGGGACAGCCCGGCGATGCGGACCAGATCGGAAAACTGGGTCGGCTGGGTGTCGATCAGCATCTGCATGGCAAAATCCGTGCCAAACTCCGGTATGCCGAGGGCGCCTAATTTGCAGCCGCCGATGTCCTCCGGTTCGATGCCCAGGGCCGAGGTGTTCTGGAACAGGGACATAACCTCCGGGGAATCCAGGGGGATATCCTGCGGATCCACCCCGGTCAGATCCTGCAGCATACGGATCATGGTGGGATCATCGTGTCCTAAAATATCCAGCTTCAGCAGGTTGTGGTCGATGGAATGGTAATCAAAATGGGTCGTGATAATATCCGTCTCCGTATCGTTGGCCGGATGCTGCACCGGGGTAAAGGAATAAATATTCTCCCCTAAGGGGAGCACGATGATCCCTCCCGGGTGCTGGCCGGTGGTCCTGCGCACCCCGACGCATCCCTGCACGATCCGGTCGATCTCACAGTTTCTTTTATGTACATTCCGCTCTTCAAAATAATTCTTCACATAGCCGAAAGCCGTCTTGTCCGCCAGGGTTCCGATGGTTCCCGCCCGGAAGGTCTGCCCGTCGCCGAAAATAACCTCCGTATATTTGTGGGCTTTACTCTGGTAATCCCCGGAGAAATTCAGGTCAATATCCGGCTCTTTATTTCCTTTAAATCCCAGGAAGGTCTCAAACGGGATATCAAATCCCTCTTTCTTCAGCTTTGCCCCGCACTGCGGACAGATCCTGTCCGGCATATCGCAGCCCGCCCGCCCGGCGTAGGCCTTCACTTCCTCCGAATCAAAATCCACATAGTGGCATTTGGGGCAGATATAGTGCGGACTTAAGGGGTTTACCTCCGTGATCCCGGCCATGGTGGCCACAAAAGAGGAGCCGACGGATCCCCGGGAGCCCACTAAATACCCGTCTTCATTGGACTTCCACACTAACTTCTGGGCGATGATGTACATCACGGCAAAGCCATTGGAAATGATGGAATTCAGCTCCCGCTCCAGCCGCTCCACCACGATCTCCGGCAGGTCTTTCCCGTAGATCTCATGAGCCCTGGTATAGCAGATGTCCCGCAGCATCTGGTCGGAATTTTCAATTACCGGCGGACACTTATCCGGCCGCACCGGTTCGATCCGCTCGCACATATCGGCGATTTTATTGGTGTTGGTGATCACCACTTCCTCCGCCTTCTCACTGCCCAGGTAGGCAAATTCCTGCAGCATCTCCCCGGTGGTCCTCAGATACAGAGGCGCCTGATCGTCCGCATCCTTAAAGCCCTTTCCGGCCATAATGATGCGGCGGTAAATCTCATCCTGCGGATCCAGGAAATGCACGTCGCAGGTGGCCACCACCAATTTCCCCAGCCGCTCCCCCAGTTCCACAATCTGCCGGTTGATATTCTGGATATCTTCTTCCGTCTCCACCGGCTCCCTGTCACTGCGCAGCATAAAGGCGTTATTTCCCACCGGCTGGATCTCCAGGTAATCATAAAAGGATGCGATCCGGTTGATCTCCTCCTGGGGCCTTCCGCCTAAAATCGCCCGGTAGAGCTCCCCGGCCTCGCAGGCGGAACCCAAAAGAATCCCCTCCCGGTATTTTTCAAATTCGCTCTTGGGCACCCGCGGACGGCGGTTATAATATTTGATATGGGAATCGGAAACCAGTCTGTACAGGTTGACCCGCCCGATATCATTCTGGGCCAGCAGAATGGCATGGTACGTGGGCAGCTTTTTGATGGTTTCCTCCGAAGCGCCGTTCATCTGATCCAGCCCGTCCACAGAATCCACGCCGTGATCATGCAGCATCTCAGCAAATCTGATAAAAATCTCCGCCGTACATTCCGCGTCGTCCACCGCCCGGTGATGGTGCCCCAGCTTAATATTCAGCGCCTTGGCCACCGTGTCCAGCTTGAAACGGTTCAGCTGCGGCAGCAGCACCCGCGCCAGCGCCACGGTATCCAGCACGGTCTTATGGCAGTCGATCCCCTGCCGCTGGCAGTTTTTCTTAATAAAACTCATGTCAAAATCCGCATTATGCGCCACCATGACGGCTCCCCGGGAAAATTCCATAAACTGCGGCAGCACCGTCCCAATATCCGGCGCGCCGCTGACCATCTCATCGTTGATGCTGGTCAGCTGCTCGATCTCATAGGGAATCGGCACCTGCGGATTGACAAATGTGGAAAACCGGTCTGTGATTTTGCCGTTTACCACTTTCACCGCGCCAAACTCAATAATCTTATTTTTATCCGGGCTGAAGCCTGTGGTCTCCAGGTCGAAAACCACAAAGGTACCGTCAAAGGTCTGTCCCTGCGGATTCTCCACCAGCCCTTTCAGGTCATCCACCAGATAGGCCTCCATCCCGTAGATCACCTTAAAGTCATCGTCTTTCCCCACAGAATGATTGGCTTCAGGGAACGACTGTACATCCCCGTGGTCGGTGATGGCGATCGCTTTGTGTCCCCATTTCATGGCCCGTTTGATGATATCCTTCACATCGGAAACCCCGTCCATATCGCTCATCTTGGTATGGCAGTGCAGCTCCACCCGCTTTTCCGGGTGGGTATCCATACGGACAGAGACAAAGGACGGGATCTTTTTCATTCCCAGGATCGAGCCGATGGTCAGCTCATGGTCAAAACGGTCAATGGTGGTCACGCCTTTGATCTTCAGGAACGCGCCGGGAAAAATCCCCGCTTTGATCTCCGGCAGCTGTTCATTCCGGCAGAACATTTTCACCATGATGGTATCCGTAAAATCAGTAACTGAAAACATCAGGATCGTCTTCTCATTGCGGATCTCGCGCTCATCCACAGATAAAACCTTTCCCCGGATTACCACATCGCCCATCTCTCCGGCAATCTGGTCGATACGGATGGCCTCGTCCTCAAAATCACGTCCGTAGATCACATCCGGATTGTCGCTGCGCCGAAGCGGCCGTTCCCGGAAATCTCTTCCTGAGCCGCCAAAGCCTCCCTTTCTGTCCGGTTTGGACTGGCCGCCGTACTGCTTCTCTCTCTGCGGGCGCTGATCCTTCCCGGCGTTCCCGGCAGCCTTCCGGGAGCCATCCGCGTCTTTCTTTTTCTCTCCCCCGCTCTCCCAGGGAGTGTCCGAGACCGTATCCTCCTGCAAAAACTCTTCCTTCTTCCCGGATCCTATGCTGGAGAGACGGACGATCTGCTCCACCTCATTGTGAATCTGGATGTCCGCATTCTTCCGATAGCGGGACTCCTTCTTTTCACAGAAATCAATCTCAACCTGCACCTGCAGATTGCAGCGCTCATTGAAGATTTTCTCTAAGATCCGGTAAATTTCTCCTTCCTTCTGGCGGGAAAGCACCGAGTCCTCCAAGGTCAGATGCAGGACATGTTCATCTGTGACCTCCATCCTGGCCTGGCGCAGCAGATTATACTCCACCAGGCTGTAATTGCGGAACTCTGTCAGGATACTGTTCCAGTAGGCATCCAGCAGATTTTTCAGATTATACTGTTCCGACAGATGAAAACTTTCAATAATCTTGATGGTCAGGTTGTGGTGGGGAAAGAGCTGCTGTTTCAGCTCCCGCTCCAGCAGATAGATCCGGTCTTTGGACAGCAGGCGGCCGCTGCTCAGGTAAATCCGCAGAAAATCCTTCCGGCTGGTGGTGGAGACCCTGGAGATCACAGTCTCATCCAGCATCCCGGCAATCTCCCTGTTCAGTTTTACCTGGGGAAACACTTCAAAAAAACTCTTTGCCATAAAAGGCTGTCGCCTCCTTTATTCCTTCCAGTGATCCAACTGGATCTTCAATGCGTTTAAGAGCTGTTCCTCCGGAACCCGTTCTATCACTTCACCATGACGGATGATCAGGCCCTCGCCTTTTCCGCCGCAGATTCCCAGATCCGCCTCTCTGGCCTCCCCGGGGCCGTTGACCACACATCCCATCACCGCCACCTTTATGTCCAGCGGATAGTTTGTCACCAGTGTTTCCACTTCTCCCGCCAGACGGATCAGGTCAATGCTGGTGCGCCCGCAGGTGGGACAGGACACCACCTCAATCCCGCCTTTGCGCAGGCCAAGCGTGCGCAGGATCTGTTTGGCAGACTTGATCTCCTCCACCGGATCCCCGGTCAGGGAAACGCGGATGGTATCGCCGATCCCCTGATAAAGGATCAGCCCCAGGCCAACCGCGGACTTGATATTTCCGCTGTAGACAGTCCCCGCCTCTGTGATTCCCACATGAAGGGGATAATCCGTCTTTTCCGCAATCAGTTCATGGGCGCGGACGCACATCAGGACGTCGGAGGATTTGATACTGATCACTAAATTTTCATATCCCTGCTCCTCGATCCTGCGCACCTTATCCAGGGCGCTCTCCACCAGCCCCTCTGCTGTCACTCCGTGATACTTTGCCACCAGCTCCTTTTCCAGGGAACCGCTGTTGACCCCTACCCGGATCGGTATCCCGCGCTCCTTCGCCACATCCACCACTGCCTTCAGGTTCTCTGCCGACCCGATATTTCCCGGGTTGATGCGGATCTTGTCAGCCCCGTGTTCCATGGCCGCGATGGCCATCCGGTAATCAAAGTGAATATCCGCCACCAGCGGGATATGGATCTGTTTTTTGATCTCTGCCAGCGCTTCTGCCGCTTCCAGATCCGGAACCGTACAGCGCACGATCTCACATCCCGCTTCCTCCAGGCGCAGGATCTGCGCCACAGTTGCCTCCACATCCTGCGTCCTTGTATTTGTCATAGACTGGATGGCGATGGGCTGGCTGCCGCCGATCCTCACATTTCCAATCTGAATTTCCCTTGTTTTTCTGCGTTCCTTCATAATTTCGTATCCCTCCTCTGTCCCGTCCCTGATATCATCCCTGAAACATGCTGCAGGGCATCTGCCGTTTACCGTACCGGCTACAGGAACAACTTTCTCACATCATTGAACATGATCACCGCCATCAGCGCAAACAGGCACATCAGGCCGATAAAATGAACCATGCCCTCCTTCTCGCTGCTGATCCGTTTCCCGCGGATGGCCTCGATCACCAAAAAGACCAGCCGCCCGCCGTCCAGCGCCGGGATTGGCAGCAGGTTCATAACTCCCAGATTGGCCGACAGCAGGATTCCCAGGTTCAGCATATTCAAAAATACATAAAAATAACCGTCCGTCAGGCTCTGCTCGTAGGTATCGCCAATGGTTTTTACAATCCCCACCGGCCCCGACAAATCGTTGAAGCTTACCTGGTTCGTCACCAGCATTTCCAGGCTGCGCACCGTGTACTGGATCCAGAACTTCACCTGCCAGACACCGTATACAATGGTCTCCCCCGGCCCTAACTTTGTATAACCGGGAGCCGCATAAACACCGTACAGATAGCCTCCCCTCTCCTCGTCATAGGCGGGAGTCAGCTCCGTGGTATAGCGGGCGCCGTCTCTTTCATAGGTCACTTCCACCGGATCCCCGTCATGGAACAGGGTGTACATACTGATCTCTTGATAAAAATGGATCTGCTTCCGGTTGATTTTTACGATCTCATCCCCCGCCTGGATGCCGGCTTCCTGTGCAGGGCTGTTTTCCACCACATCCCCGATCACCGGTTTGCTTACGCCGATACAGGCGATGATGATCACCGCAAAAAGAAACGCCAGGATAAAATTGAACACAGGCCCGGCGGCCACCACGCTGATCCTGGCCCAGACAGACTTTTTCTGAAAGGAACGGCTGTCGTCGCTTTCCTCATCCTCCCCTTCCATGATGCAGGCTCCCCCGATGGGAAACAGCTTCAGGGAATATTTCGTCTCGCCTTTTGTAAAACCCACGATCGTAGGTCCCAGTCCCAGGCAGAACTCGTTGACCCGGATCCCGTTGGCCTTTGCCAGCAGGAAATGCCCCCATTCATGGAAGAGGATGATGACGCCGAATAAAATGATGGCAACAATATACTTGACCAACCTACCACCTGCTTTCTATAAACTCGTAGACTGCCTGCTCCGTGTCCAGGATCGTCTTCAGATCCGGATGCTGCCTGCAGGGGATCTCCTCCATTGCCCGCCGGATAATCTCCGTAATCTGCAGGAAACGGATCTTTTCCTTCAGGAACAGGGCAACCGCCTTTTCGTTGGCGGCATTGAAAACAGTCGGCATGCTGCCCCCCTGCTTCATTGCCTCAATGGCCAGCGCCAGCCCCTCGAACGTCTCTGAATCCGGCGCTTCAAAAGTCAGCTGCGCCAGGCGGTAAAAATCCAGCCGTTCCCCGGCCAGGTATTTCCGCTGAGGGTAATAGAGCGCATACTGGATCGGCAGCCGCATATCCGGCGTGCCCAGCTGTGCGATCACCGCGCCGTCGGCATACTGCACCATGGAATGGATCACGCTCTGGGGATGAACCACCACCTGGATCTGATCCAGTTCCACATCAAACAGCCATTTCGCCTCCATCACTTCCAGACCCTTATTCACTAAGGTGGCGGAATCCACCGTGATCTTCTTTCCCATAGACCAGTTGGGATGCTTTAAGGCATCCTGAAGGGTTACCTGCCCTAATTCCTGCTTCGTCTTTCCGCGGAAGGGTCCGCCGGAAGCCGTCAGCAGGATCTTATCGATCCTGTTCCCGTGCTCCCGCTCCCCGTTCAGGGACTGAAAAATCGCGGAATGCTCGCTGTCCACCGGAAGGATCTTCACCCCGTACTCCCTGGCCAGGGGCATGATCAGGTGTCCGGCGGTCACCAGCGTTTCCTTGTTGGCCAGGGCAATATCTTTTCCGGCCCGGATCGCGGCAATGGTCGGCCGGATCCCCAGCATCCCCACCACCGCGGTTACCAGGATCTGGGATTCTTCCTGCGCCGCCACCGCCAGAAGCCCTTCCATCCCATACCGGATCTCGATCTGCAGATCCGCCGTTTTCTGTTTCAGTTCCCTTGCTTTCTCTTCACTTCCCACAGAAATCAGGGAAGGATGGAACTCCCGGATCTGCCGTTCCAGGAGATCGATGTTCCCCCCGGCAGAGAGAGCCGTCACCTCAAAATCCTCCCTGTGCTGACGCACCACATCCAATGTCTGGGTTCCGATGGAACCGGTGGAGCCAAGTATGGCAATTTTTTTCATAATAACCTCTTTTTCCCTGCTGCCCTCTGCAGCAGCTTTCTTTCCACGTACCGCCCTCTGCGGCAGGCTGTCACATCACATGTTCCCGCAGATCACATACAGGGACAGAAAATAGATCACCGGAGCGGTAAAAATCACACTGTCAAACCGGTCCAGAATGCCGCCGTGCCCCGGGATCAGCTTTCCGTAATCCTTGATCTCATAATTGCGCTTGATCGCTGAAGCCGCCAGATCGCCCACCATGGATAAAAGCGCGCCGGCTGCACAGATCCCCGCCATCATAAATATATACGGGATATCCTCCCCCATATAACCCCGAAAGATAAATCCATAAAGAATCGTCAGCAATGCGGCCCCGATCACTCCGCCAAATGCTCCCTCCACCGATTTTTTCGGGCTCAGTTTCGGGGACATCTTGTGTTTCCCGAACAGCATTCCCACGCAGTAGGCGCAGGTATCGCAGCCCCAGGAACACAGGAAGATCAGCCATACCAGATACCGGCCCCCGTCCAGGGAACGGGTCAGGTAAATGCAGGAAAGCATCACCGCCACATAGAAAAACCCGAAAAACGCGGCCAGGATCTGATTGGCGCCAAACCGCGGATACCCGAACACAAAAAAGCACATGCAGACAATCAGAAGTCCCATGATCAGAGCCATAATGTCCGGCAAAAATCCCAGCGCCAGATTCAGATAATAAAAGACAGCCGCAGCATAGCCGGCGATCCCCACTGTTTTTTCGATCTTGAATACCCGGTAAAATTCATACATGCCGATCAGGGAAATGATCCCCAGCACCGCTAAAAGCAGGTACCCTCCGTGTATGATAAAAATCAGGGCCAGTATGACTAAAATCACACCGCTTATCAGTCTTTGTTTAAACATTGTTTTACTCCTCAGTTATTTTTCCATATCTTCTGTCCCGCCGGGTGTAGGCCTCCAGCGCTTTGACCAGCTCCTCTTTGTTAAAATCCGGCCAGGCGGTATCGGTAAAATAGAATTCACTGTAGGCATGCTGCCACATGAGATAATTGGACAGACGCTGCTCCCCGCTGGTGCGGATCATCAGATCCGGATCCGGGATATCCGCCGTATCCAGATAAGAGGAAAACCGCGCTTCATCCAGCTCATCCGCCGCAAATTTTCCTTCTTTATAATCTTCCATCATCGCCCGCATCGCCCGCAGCATCTCATCCCGGCTGCCGTAGTTAATCGCGATCTGCAGATGGAAGCCGTCAAATTTCTCCGTATCCCTCTCCAGAACGCGGATACTTTCCTGAAGCTGCGGCGAAAGGGCCGATTTATCGCCGATGATGCGGACACGCATATTGTTTTCCATCGCCTTGTTATAGCAGATCTTCAGATATTTCCCAAACAGCAGCATCAGGGTCCGCACTTCCGCGGACGGCCTGCTCCAGTTTTCCGTCGAAAAAGCATAAATAGTCAGATATCTGATCCCCAGGTCGTCTGCGTCCTGGCAGATATCCATCACTACCTCGGCGCCTTTTTTATGGCCGAAGGTCCGCGGCATCCCGCGTTTTTTCGCCCAGCGCCCGTTCCCGTCCATAATAATGGAAACATGCGTCGGTATTTTCAGTTCAGATACTTCCATCAATCATTTTCCCCTCTGTATCATTTTCTACGCAAAGACGAGGACACAGCGCCGCCATGTCCCCGTAAATCCTCCTGCCGCAGTCTGAAACACTTACTGTTGACTTCGCTCACAGTAGCTATGCAGCGTTAAACTGTCATGATCTCTTTTGTCTTCTCCGCAACCGCGTCATCCACCTTCGCGATATACTTGTCGGTCAGCTTCTGCACCTCATCCTGCAGGTCTTTCACCTCATCCTCGGAAATGCCGTCTGCCTTGCCCTGTTTCTTCAGGTACTCATTGGCGTCCCGGCGGATATTGCGGACTGCAACCTTGGCGCCCTCCCCTTTTTTCTTCACATCCTTGGAAAGCTCCTTACGTCTCTCCTCGGTCAGTTCCGGGAAAACCAGTCGGATCGCCTTGCCGTCGTTGGTGGGATTCAGTCCCAGGTCAGAAGTAAGAATCGCCTTCTCAATCGCCTTCACCATGGAGGCCTCCCAGGGCTGGATCTGGATCATGCGCGCTTCCGGCACAGAAACATTGGCAATCTGCTGGATCGGCATGGGAGATCCGTAATAGTCCACACGGATCTGATCCAGCACATGGGGATTTGCCCGCCCTGCGCGGATCGAACCGAACTCCATCAGAAGATTCTGGTAAGATTTTTCCATTTTCTCGTTGTAAGGTTGAATTAATGCATTCATATCTGAAACCTCCGGTCCATTATTTTCTTTAAACGGTTACCTTTGTCCCGTTAAAATCACCTGAAATCGCTTTTACAATACTGTCCTCCTCATTGAGGGCGAACACATACATGGGCATTTTATTTTCCATGGCTAAAATCGACGCTGCCAGATCCACCACCGCTAACTGTCTGTCAATCACTTCCCGGATGGAAATCTCATCATAACGGACCGCCTCCGGATTCAGCTTCGGGTCGCTGTCATACACGCCGTCGATGGCCTTTGCCAGGAGGATCACATCCGCCTCGATCTCAATCGCCCGCAGCAGCGTAGCCGTATCTGTGGAAAAATAGGGGTGGCCTGTCCCTCCTGCGAAAAATACCACCATGCCTTTTTCAAAACAGGCATTTGCCCTGTCCTTGGAAAAAAGCTCTGTAAAAGCGCCGCATGCAAAAGGAGTCAGCACGCTGGTCTTCATCCCCACCGAACGGAAGATCTCGGAAACATAAATGCAGTTCATCACCGTGGCCAGCATCCCGATCTGGTCTGCCTTGGTCCGGTCGATGGTCTCGCTGGTACGGCCGCGCCAGAAATTGCCGCCGCCGATCACGATCCCCACCTGGATCCCCTGATCGGTCAGCTGCTTCACCTGGTTCGCCACCACAGTCACCGTCGGCTCGTCAAAGCCCGTCTTTTTCTCTCCCGCAAGAGCCTCTCCGCTCAGCTTCAGTAAAACTCTCTTCATGATAACTCCCTTCACTCTGATTCAAAAATATAAAAGTATTATACCATATGTATTCCCAAAAAAGTAGCCTTTATCGGATAAAGTTTCCGTCCTTCACCACATCCGCCACTAATTCCCGCTCGTCCATATGATGCTTTTTGCCGCAGATCTCCTGATAATCCTCATGCCCCTTCCCGGCCAGGACGATCACATCGCCCTCCTCGGCATGCTCAATGGCATAGCGGATCGCCTCCGCCCGGTCGATGATGGAGATATAGGCTCCGTCTGCCTTTTTCACACCGGTAACAATATCGTCAAGGATGGCCTGCGGTTCCTCATTCCGCGGATTGTCAGAAGTGACAATGGTCAGGTCGGCCAGCCGGGAGGAAACCTCGCCCATCTGGAACCTGCGGTCGCGGGAACGGTTGCCGCCGCAGCCGAACAGGCAGACCAGACGCCGGGGATGGTATTCCCTTAAAGTGGTCAGAAGGCTTTCCAGACTCATGGCGTTGTGGGCGTAATCAATCATCAGCGTAAACTTAGACGAAACGGGGAGGAGCTCCACCCTGCCCTTCACATGGATCCTGGCCAGGGACTCTTTGATCACCTCCGGCCGGACGCCGAAATGCAGGCAAATGGCAATGGCCGTCATGGAGTTGTAGACGCTGAAGGTTCCCGGAATATCGATCTCCACATCCATGTCCAATTTTCCGCTCAGATGGTAGGCAACGCCCAGCACGCCTCCCCTGTCAAACAGATGCACATCCTGCGCCCGCAGATCCGCCTGCTCCGAGAAGCCGTAGGTCTCCACCTCACAGGTATGCCCTTCCATGATCTTTGCCAGATGGCTGTCATCCGCATTGAAAATCCCATACCGGCACTGCCGGAACAGAAGGCTCTTGCAGCGGATATAGTCATTCAGGTCTTTGTGCTCATTGGGGCCGATGTGGTCCGGCTCTAAGTTCGTAAAAATCCCGTAATCAAATACAAAACCGCCCACCCGGTGCAGCATCAGCCCCTGGGAGGACACCTCCATCACCACGCACTGGCATCCGGCATCCGCCATCTTGCGGAACGTCTCCTGGATCACATAGGATTCCGGCGTCGTATTGGCTGCCGGGATGGTCTCGTCGCCGATGATCATCTCGATGGTGCCGATCAGTCCGGTCTTATAGCCGGAATGCTCTAAGATGGAGCGCACCATATATGTGGCGGTCGTCTTTCCCTTTGTCCCGGTGATGCCGATGGTAGTCAGTTCCCTGGCCGGGTGCCCGAAATAAGCCGCAGACATCTCTGCCAGGGCCAGCCTGGTGTCCTCCGTGCGGATCACCGCAACCGATCCGTCCACCGCAACATCCTTTTGCACTACCACGGCCGCCGCGCCTTTTTCCGCCGCCTGCGCCACATAATCATGCCCGTCGCTGACAGCGCCGCAGATACATACAAACACAGAATCCTTTTCTATTTTCCGGGAATCATAAACCAGCGTACTGATCTCCCGGTCCATATCACCCTGCAGGCATTCACAGCGGATCCCCTGCATCAAATCTGATAACCTCATCCTCTTACTCCTCTACTGATCTATTGCACTGATATCGATCTCACCGTCAAATACCGTAGTGGCCGGTCCGGTCATCCAGACCGTATCTGCCGTCCGGTCATAATCAATCTGCAGGTCGCCCCCGCGCAGATGCACCAGCACATGTTCATCTGTATATCCGTTGACCACTGCCGCCACTACCGAAGCGCAGGTGCCGGTTCCGCAGGCCCAGGTTTCGCCGGATCCCCGCTCCCAGACGCGCATATTCATCTCGGAGCGGCTGATCAGCTGTACAAACTCTGTATTTACCCGGTCCGGGAACATCTCATGGTTTTCAAAATACGGACCCACCTGCTCCACCGGGAAGGCGGCCGTATCCTTCACAAAGGTCACCGCATGGGGATTGCCCATGGAAACACAGGTAATATAATATTCCTCCCCTGAAATCGTCAGCGGTTCGTCCACTACATATTCTTTCTCTGTAACCACCGGGATGTCCTTTGCCAGCAGGGAGGGCGCCCCCATATTCACCTTTACCAGGGATACTTTTCCGTCCTCCACGGTCAGATCCAGATATTTGATTCCGGATCTGGTCTCCACAGAAATGGAGGTCTGATCCGTCAGGCCGTAATCGTACACGTACTTCGCCACACAGCGGATCCCGTTCCCGCACATACTTCCCTCGGAACCATCCGCATTGTACATGGCCATCCGGAAATCCGCCGTATCCGACGGCCCGATCAGGATCATCCCGTCAGAACCGATCCCGAAATGGCGGTCGCTGACATATCTGGAAACCGCGCCGGGATTTTTCACGGTTTCCTCAAAACAATTCACATAGACATAATCATTGCCGCATCCGTGCATTTTTGTAAACTTCATAATCTGCTCCTTTTTATCGCCGGGCGGCAGCCGGAATCCTTCCGCAGGCTCCGCCCTCCGGGTCAGCCGGACACCGGATCTGTCTGTCCGGACCCGGTATCTGTACTTTCCGGATAATAGATATAATTATATTTCCTGACACTGCTCTTCATGCCGTTTCCATCAATCGCCACCAATGACAGAATATTATTCCCCTCCGGGATCTGGATCGCCCCGCTATACCTGGCGGAATTCCGGTCCGGTTCAGAGCCGTCCCAGGTATAATAAACCGTGGTTCCCTCCGGCACGGTCACCGTAACCGCTGCAGGCATGGAAAACTGCCCGCCGTCCGGAGATGCCGTCGGGGCGTCCGGCACATCCAGCTCTACCGTATACTCCGCCCGCACCGGTTCGCTGTATTCGCCGTCCTTATCCCGGCATACGGCAGTCAGAACCGTCGTTCCCTGATCGGAAATCTCCACCGGCTCTTCATAGAGCGTACTGTCCTCATCCGGCGTCGTCCCGTCCAGGGTATAATAAATCTCCAGCCCCTTCTCCGGCGCGGAAATCTCCACAGTAAAATATTCTGAAAAACTGCCGCTCTCCACCTGGATCTCCGGCTCGGGAACTACATAGTCTTCAAACAGGGCCAGGATCTCTTCGTCCTCCACCCCGTCCATCAGTTCACGGATCTCTGCCTTCTGTCCCCGGGCGTCATACAGGACAAGCAGCCCACGGTATGCTTCCGCACAGGAGGGATCCAGTGAGAGAACCTCTAAAAACTGCGCCTCTGCATCCTCATATTCCTTCCTGTCCAGCCACACCTGTCCTTTCAGCAGCATAGCCTCCACATTTTCCCCATTCAGGGCAAGGATCCGGTCCGCATAGTTCAGCGCATCCTCATAATCCTTCTGTCCGTAGGCCTCCTGTGCTCTGGATAACAGGTGCTCCTGGGAATGGTTCTGCCGGTAGGCAAACAGCCCCAGGGCAACCGCCACAGCCGCCGCTAAGACAGCCACCAGAATCAGCAGTCTGCGCCTTAATGCCCGGGTCTTTTTCCCTTCCTGCCCTTCATTTTTCCTGTCATATTTTTCCGGCTGACCCTCCTCTTCCTTCTCCGGCCCGCCTCTGTGCCCGCTTCCCTGACTTTCCCTGTCATCCATAATCTCCCGCAGGAGATCATCTTCCAGAATATTGATCTCAGAAACGATCTGGGCTTCCTGCCCGCACTGCGAACAGTAGACACAGCCCTCCTTCAGTTTGGCTCCACACTTTGAACAAACCATGCTGATCCTCTCTCTGCCCTGAATGATAGAAACGCTGATAAAATCCGTATTTCCTAAAATAATCCGGTGATCACACCGTTGGAATCCACATCAATATTGTTGGCCGCCGGCTTTTTCGGCAGTCCTGGCATCGTCATGATCGCCCCGGTCACCGCCACCACAAAACCGGCCCCGGCATTCACATACACTTCGCGCACATTCACCGTAAAGTGTTCCGGGCGCCCCAACTTATTCTGGTCATCGGACAGGGAATACTGTGTTTTTGCCATACAGACAGGGAAATCACCCATGCCAAGGTCTGTGATCCGCTTCAGTTCCCTGGCAGCGGCGTTGGAATAGGTCACGCCGTCCGCGCCATAGATTTCCCTCGCAACCGTCTCGATCTTATCCTTCAGCGGCAGGCTGTCCTCATAGAGAACCTTAAAATGGCTCTCCTTCTGCTCTAAAACATCCAGCACCTTCTCTGCTAATTCAATACCGCCCTCGCCGCCTTTTTCCCAGACACGGGACAGGGCAAAGTCACATCCCCGCGCCACGCAGAAGTCCTCCACGAACTTCAGCTCGGCCTCTGTATCTGTAACAAAAGAATTCAGGGTCACCACCACCGGCACTCCGTATTTCTGGAGATTCTCAATGTGCTTCTCCAAGTTGACGATTCCCTTCTTCAGCGCGTCCAGATTCTCCGGTACCAGCTCCGTTTTGGGTACGCCTCCATTATATTTTAATGCCCGCACCGTGGCAACCAGAACCACAGCGTCCGGTTTCAGCCCCGCCATGCGGCACTTGATATCGAAAAACTTTTCCGCCCCCAGATCCGCGCCGAATCCGGCCTCCGTGATGGTAATATCCGCCAGCTTCATGGCCATACGGGTTGCCCGCACACTGTTGCAGCCGTGGGCAATATTGGCGAACGGTCCGCCGTGCACGATGGCCGGCGTATGCTCCAGCGTCTGGATCAGGTTCGGCTTCAGTGCGTCTTTTAAAAGAGCCGCCATGGCGCCTGTGGCCTGCAGGTCGTCTGCGGTCACCGGCTTTCCGTCAAAAGAGTACGCCACGATCATCCGCCCCAGCCGGCGCTTCAGGTCATCCATATCAGCCGCCAGGCAGAGAACCGCCATGATCTCCGTGGCTACGGTGATGACAAAATGATCCTCCCGCACCATACCGTCCATCTTGCTTCCCAGACCCACCACGATATTTCTCAGTACCCGGTCGTTCATATCCAGGCAGCGTTTCCATACCACCTGGCGGGGATCGATACAGAGCGCGTTCCCCTGCTGGATATGATTATCCAGCATCGCCGCCAAAAGATTGTTGGCGGAAGTAATCGCATGGAAATCCCCGGTAAAATGCAGATTCAGATCCTCCATCGGCACCACCTGCGCATAACCGCCGCCGGCTGCTCCGCCCTTGATGCCAAAACAGGGACCAAGAGAAGGCTCCCGCAGGGCAAGAACCGCCTTTTGATTCAGCCGTCCCATGGCCTGCGCCAGGCCGATACTGGTGGTCGTCTTCCCCTCGCCTGCAGGGGTCGGGTTAATGGCCGTCACCAGCACTAATTTTCCATCCGGGTTATCCTTCACCCGGTCCATCAGCTCATCGGACAGTTTTGCCTTATATTTTCCATAAAGCTCTAATTCGTCCTCCGTAATCCCCAGCTGTCCGGCAACCTTCGCAATATGCTCCATCTTCGCTTCCTGTGCGATCTCAATATCTGTTTTCATACGCCCTGTCCTCCTGCAAGTGAATTTTCCTAAAGTAATCTATCTGAAAAACGCGCGCCGCGTTTCCCATGCGGTTCTCAAACAGATTCCCCGGGAACCTGCTGCTTTTTCTGCCCAAAAGCTACTGTCCATCCCCGGACAACCCTTCATATTCAGCCATGGTCATCAGTACCCGGCGGGGCTTCGTGCCCTCCTCCGGCCCCACGATGCCGGCCTCTTCCAACTGATCCATGATCCTTGCCGCCCGGTTGAACCCGATCCGAAAATTCCGCTGCAGCATGCCGATGGATCCCTTTTCCTTCTCAATCAGGAACCGGGCCGCATCATCAAAATAACTGTCCCGGTCGTCGGCCGTCTCCGTGAAGCCGCTGCCGCCTCCCATCATGGACTGTGATTCGGTCACTTTTCCTTCTATTTCTGAATTATAAGATACCTGGCCGTTTTTATCAACAATATAATCCACCACGTCAGAAACTTCTTTGTCAGAGACAAAGGCGCCCTGAACACGCAGCGGCTTGGAATATCCCTGGGGATAAAACAGCATATCGCCCTTTCCCAGCAGCTTTTCCGCCCCGTTCATATCCAGGATCGTCCTGGAATCCACGCCGGAGGTCACGGAAAAAGCAATCCTGGAAGGCATATTGGCCTTGATCAGCCCGGTAATCACATTGACGGACGGTCGCTGGGTAGCGATGATCAGGTGGATACCCGCCGCCCTGGCCAGCTGCGCCAGCCGGCAGATGGCGTCCTCCACATCCCCGGGAGCCACCATCATCAGATCCGCCAGCTCATCCACGATCACCACGATCTGGGTCATCTTCTGCGGCTTATCCTCACCGGGAAGATCCTGCACGGACTCCACCCTCTGATTGTAGCCCTTAATATCGCGCACCCCGTATTCCGCAAACTTCTGGTAGCGCTCCGTCATCTCGGCAACCGCCCAGTGCAGCGCCCCGGCCGCTTTTTTCGGATCTGTCACAACCGGGATCAGAAGATGGGGAATCTGGTTGTATACGCTCAGCTCCACCACCTTGGGATCAATCATGATCAGCTTCACTTCCGACGGATCCGCTTTATATAAAATACTCATAATAATCGTATTAATGCAGACAGATTTGCCGGAACCCGTAGCTCCCGCAATCAGAAGATGCGGCATCTTCGCAATATCCGCCACAATCACATGCCCGGCGATATCCTTTCCCACACAAAATGAGATCTTCGACGGATGGCTCCGGAACTCTTTCGCTTCCACCAGATCGCGGAACGCAACGGTCACATTTTCCTTATTCGGGACTTCAATGCCGATGGCCGCCTTCCCCGGGATCGGCGCCTCGATCCGGATATCAGGGACCGCCAGGTTCAGCTTGATATCGTCTGCCAGATTCACGATCTTGCTGACCTTGACTCCCATCTCCGGATGGATCTCATACTGGGTCACCGCAGGCCCGCAGACCACGTTGGTGACCCTGGCGTTTACGCCGAACGTCTCCAGCGTCCGCTGCAGCCGGGCGGACATTTCCTGCAGATGCTGCCTGGAATCCCCCATTTTCGCAGGATCCCCCTTCTTCAGCAGCCGCACATCCGGAAACACATAGGCCGGAGGCTGCGTCTTCGCACCGGCCTCGATGGTTCTGCTGATATCGGAAACCTCCGAGGTCACCTCCGCCGCAGACTGTTTCGGCTTTCTGGCCCGTTTTGCAGGAGCCTCCGGCGCCTGTGCCTGCTGCGTCTCCTGCTCTTCGGCCCCCTTCTGCCCCGGCATATGGATCTCCGGCTCCTGATAATGCTCCCAGAACTCCTTCGACTGCTGCTCTGTCACGCTGTCCGCGCTCCCGTCTGACATGGCGGACATATCCACTTCCTCCAAACGGTCCGACTCTGTTTCCTTTTTCTCCGGCTTCAGCCCGGTGTCCAGCGAGACGCCGGAAACCTTCTTATCCCTCCTGCGCCCGGCGGCTGTTTCCTCCGGCGCCGTCTTTTCTTCCCTCTGCCGCTCCTGCTCTCTGCGCGCTTCCCTCTTTCTGACGGAACTTTCCTTCCTGCGCCGCGCGTCATCCTTAGCGGACTCATATACCCTGCGGCTCCCCCGGGAGATCCCCTTGAACAGGGACTTCTCCGTGATCAGGACCACACAGAGGATCAGGATGGCGATATCGATCACATAGGTACCCCAGATACCGAACGCCTGCACCAGCCCGGCGCCGATCACGCCTCCCAGCACGCCGCCCCCGGCCCTGGCGCCTGCACACTCCTGATACAGGTCGGTCAGTCCGGTATCCGCTTCACCCAGATAAACAAGGTGGGAAAACACACAGAGAAACACATAAAACAGGATCCCGGCCAGGGACTTCATAATCACCCGTCCGGAATACGCTGCGGTATTCGCCCGCCCCCGGTTCCGGTTGGAAATCAGAAAAGCGGTCACCAGAAACAAAACAAAGGGAAACGCATAGGACATGATGCCAAACACGCCGAAAAAGAAATGGCTGACAGCATTTCCCACAACGCCGCCCTTCCCGATATTCGTAATAAACAGTACGATCGAAAACGCCAGAACAGCAAACAGCAGCACTTCACTCTTCCAGGGGAACCCGGAAGCAGCGCTGCTCTTTTGTGAACGCGTTCCTGTATGTTTTTTCCCGGAAGATTTCTTCCGGGAAGCTGTTTTCTTCTTTGTTGCTGCCATAATTACCTCACAAAATCATATGGAATGGAACGCAGAAACAGATTGTTCTGCCTTCCCCTGCCGGGCTGTCCTCAGGCAAGATAAAAATGCCCTGCAATGGCCAGGACGCCCACCGCCAGGCAGTAGATTGCAAAATACTTGAACTTTTTCCTGCGCACGATCACCAGCATGGTCTTGATGCAGACATAGCCAACCGCCGCGGCAATCGCCATCCCCACAAGATAGATTCCCACCTCGGAGGCAGAAACGGCGATACTGCCTGCCCCCTTCAGTTCCAGGACAAGCGCCCCTAAGATGGCAGGGATCGAAAGAAGGAAGGAATATTTCACCGCAAACTTCCGCTCAAAACCGCTGAGCACACAGGCCGTAATGGTGGTGCCGGAGCGGGAAATCCCCGGAAGCGTGGCGATTCCCTGACAGATACCCACCACAAACGCATTGGCAAATGTGGCCTGCCTGGGCTTTTTCACCCCGTCCCCCGCAAAATCGCTGACGAAAAGAAGCACGGCCGTGATGATCAGGCAGATACCGGGAATCAGGAGGATCTCCGTGGCGGCCTCCACAAAATCCCTGCCCACATAGCCGATCACCCCGGTGGGAACCGTAGATACCAGAATCATCAGCACAAATTTGCGGTAGCTGTTATGTATGATCCGGCGGTACCGGATATGCCGTCCCCGCCTCCTGCCGATCCAGGCCCTGATGTTATGGATACAGTCTGCAATGATGCAGATCAGCTCTGCGGCCATGCGCAGGATATCCTTATAATAAACGACACACACCGCGATCAGCGTCCCCACATGGAGCAGGACGTCAAACAGAAGCCCGGTATCCGTATCCACATGGAACAAAATTTTAAACAGGGCAAGATGCCCGGAACTGCTGACCGGCAAAAACTCTGTCAGCCCCTGTATCACTCCCATAACGATCGACTGCAGCAGTGTCATAATATCCCCTTTATCCTTTGAACCTTGGTCAAAACCTTCATCCGTAACCAGTACTGCCCCGGAACGACATGTCCCGGGACAGAAAATATCTTACCACAATTTGAAATTGATGTCACTGAATAATTTTTTAAAGTTCAGTTCTTCTCCTCGTTTATCATAAAATGAAGCCGGGAAACCGCGTCAGAAATCCCGCCCACCTCATTGATGATCCCTTCCGCCACCGCCTGATGTCCGACTAAAATAGTCCCCAGATCCTTGGTCAGCATACTGGTGTTCATCATCATTTCCTCAATCCGTTCTGCCCGGATCATACAGTGGGATTCAATAAAACCGGCGATCCGCTCCTGCATCTGTTTAAAATAATCATAGGTCTGCTGCGCGCCGATCACCACGCCGGACAGCCGCACCGGATGGATAACCATCGTTCCCGTTGGCACAATATAGGAATAGTCAGCGGCCACAGCCAGAGGGACGCCGATGGAATGGCTTCCCCCCAGCACCAGCGACACCGTCGGTTTACTCAAAGAAGCGATCATCTCCGCAATAGCCAGGCCGGACTCCACATCCCCGCCCACCGTGTTCAGAAGCACCAGCATCCCATCCACGGAGGCATCATCCTCCACCTCCGCCAGTTTCGGCAGCACATGTTCATACTTGGTGGTCTTGGCATTGGAGGCCAGGCATTCATGGCCCTCCACCTCGCCGATGATGGAGAGCAGGAAAATATTGTGCTGCTGCCTGCTGTGATCCATTTCAATCTGTCCGAATTCCCCGATCTGCTCCATCGTCTCTTTTTGTTCCTGTTCCTTTTGCATACCGCAAAATCCTCCTTTTACCGGTTTCCATACTGGCGGTAGTATCTGCGGAATCCGGTTTTTTATACCTGTGGTTTCACGGTATTTCCATTCGGCGTTCCATATTTCATCTGCCTTTATTTCTTGCTCTTCACTAAGATAAGAATCACAAATACGATGCAGCATGGTATGGAAAGCAGCAGCCCCAGGACAAGATTACAAACCACACATGCGATCAGTCCTGCCGTTCCGATTCCCTCATTATTCCGCTTTTTCCCCAGGAAAAACGGAATCAGTCCCACAATAATTCCTCCAATCAGCGCTCCAACCAGTGTCATAGCATCTCTCCTCCTCTTCCTTTATTTCAGTACATCCTCTATCCAGCGCCAGAATGCCTTCCCCATTTCCCTGTAAAAAGGCATCAGTTCCGGCGGCGTGATTTCTGTCAGCGCTTCCTGATATTCTCCCAGCGTTTTCTTCTGCTCCTCCGACAAATCCTCTGAAAACGCAAATTCACGCACCTCGTCATAACGTGCCCTCAGTTTTTCCTGTATCTTCTTAAAAATTTTCACATCGCCGCCCACCGATTCCGGCAGCCGGTAGCTGATCTTTTTTTCAAAGGGGTGTCCGATGGCTGCAAAATAATCCGTCCCGTAGCAATTCTGATATAACAGCACCGCTCCGTCCTCCATGGCGGTCAGCAGCACGGCATAAGGGCGTGTGCGGATCAGACAGGTGGCAGAGGGGTAAATAAAAACCATCTCTTTTTTCCCCCCGGCCGGAACCGGATAAGACATGACTGCGCTGTCCCCGCAGACCGCCGCCATCTTTTTCCTTATTTTTTCGCATAATTCCGTATAAGTCTTCATTTCGTCCTCCTTCTTAAAGCCTGGTTCTGCCATCTGTGGATCTCTTAAATATGTACAGAATCATCCGTCACAATGATCTGCGCTCCCGCCGCATGCAGATAGGCGTCCTGCAGAGTCTCTGTCGAAACAAACAGGGCGTCTGAATCGCCTCCCTGACCGCTGTCGCAGATATACAGACCCAGCAGCTCTCCCGTCTGCGGATCCCGGACCGTACCTGTCACCACTACACTGTGGTTGGACTGCCCCTGATCGATATAATTGGCATCCCCCCAGAGATAACCGGCATTGACGCTGAGATTAACCAGGCGTCCCTCCTCCACATAGGCGGCGATGGCCTCAAGGCTTCCCGCCTTACTTCCGGCATCGAAAATCTCATTCTCCAGCCCGAACATTTCCAGAAGACCGCTCCCCCGTTCGGCATAAGTTCCGCCGTTTTCCTCCGGCGGACCGTACACATCATACTCACACAGCCCGGTATTGATAGCGATTGCGGTAATCATGTCTTCATCACACGCAATCCCTGCCATAGTCAGCATATTGGAAATGGTTACCAGCCCGCAGTTTCCCTGAAACCCAAAAACATTGTCCCCCTGATAATCATCCAGCGCTTCTCCCATGGTATAGGGATCCCCCCAGATTTCGATCGGCTGCCCGCCTGCCTCAATCACTTCCGGCTCCAGGACAGCCTGCTGCGGATTTTCCAGCTGTTCCAGACCGGGACCCATCCCGTCAAAATTTCCCTCAAAATTCATCATGTCGCTCCCTCCTTTGCCCCATTGGCAGCTGCAGTTCCTGTTTCCCTGCCGTATTTTGTTTACAGATCCATCATAACCTTCTTTTTCTCTTCTGGCGGGAAACTTCATTTTCAGACATTCAGTTTCCAGATTCCGCACTTCCCGGTTCTTCCTGCGGCCTGTTTTGCAGGCGGCTGAAATTGTACCAGGGAGTGTAAAACCGGCGTACTTCAGGAAGGGATCCCATACGCTGCAAAAACAGGCTCATGACAGCTGTCTGGGTCTGTATGCCGCACTCCATTTTTTCTGATACCCTGCCGCGGATCACCTGATCCCATTTCTGATACTGTTTCGTTTCCACATAAGCACAGGTCTCTCCCCAGATCCTGTCCCCATCCAGCAGATTCCACACAATCTCCGCATAAGGAGTCAGGGAACTTTTCGGCGCGCGCGCCTGTCCGCCCTGCAGATAGCTCTGCAGCTGTTTCCCCAGCAGCCGGTCGCTGTATCCGGATGCAGCCAAAATCCCCAGGTCTTTTTCCAGCAGTGCGGCGGACGGCCTGTCCCCGTCAGTTTGCGGTCCTATCGGGCAAAGCACCGTAAACGCCCGGCCCCGCGCATATTTCAGAGGCTCGTTCACCTGCTCCCCGCCCCGGATCCTGCAGCATACCTCTTCCCATTCCGGTTGCTCTTTTGCCTTCATACCTACAGCCGCATCCAGCAGGCGGCCTGCATAGGGCTCCTCCAAGCTGCAGATATCGCGGATCCCGGCCTGCATCTCTTCCTTCCATGCATCCGCATCTTCAGGCACAGACCCGGGAAATTCCACCGGCAAAAGCCAGACGGCCGCCCTGGCATACAGTTCCCGGTCTGGCCTGCCGGACTGCAGGTTCTGGAGCAGCGCCCGTTTCTGGTATCCCTCCATCCCGCAGGCTAAAATCTGTTCTATCAGGAGTCCGTCATCTGCCGCGGACAGACCGGCGTTTTCTTCTCCGGCAGCTAAATCCAGCAGGCGGCAGGCAAGCCTGCGGCTCCTTCTCTGCTCCGTGTCTTCCTCCGGCACATGGCGGTATACCTGTTCACTGTGAGCCGCACGGTCGATCTGGCAGAGCACGGCCTCCAGCCAGTCCTTCTGATAAACAGCGCAGACCCCGGTCTTCAGTCTGGAGATCTCGTAAATCTGCTTCGGCGTCAGCCCCATTGTCGTCCCTGCCAGTTCCCGGTCTCCTGCCTCCGGAAGACGCAGGATGATTTTTGTATTGGTATTGCGTATTACAGAAATATCCAGCAGCCCGGGGGACTGGTCCGCAATGATAAATCCTTCCCCATAAGAACGCATTTCCGCAATGGAATTGGCGATCATCTCCACCGATTTTCCCAGGAGGTTCGCCCCGTCTTCCGTCTGCACTGCGGACGTCCTGCGCAGCAGATTGTGCGCCTCCTCCAAAACGGTTACATGCTGCAGCGGCAGATTCATGGCCTCCGCCTTCATACGGTACTCCTGCAGACGTATTACCAGCATTCCCATGATCATGGCCTTTGTTTCCGCAGAGCCTACCCGGCTCAGATCCACGATCACATTCTGTTCAAACAGTTCTTCGTCCGAAAGATTGGCGCCCGAAAAAATATCCCGGTAAATCCCGTTGCAGAGGGACTCTAAGCGTGTGGACAGCGCCCCTTCATAATTTCCCTTTACTTCCTGGGAAAAGGCCGTGCTGTCCATTTTCTTCCCCAGTTCCCCCAGCACATCTTTTACTGTAGGGAAAATCCGGTATCCGCCGCGGCAGACAGACCGGCCCAGATCCCAGCCGCAGCCCCGATAGGCATTCTCGACTGCCGCTTTCAGTACGGCAGGCATTGCGGCGTACATGGGCCAGCTGGCGTTAAACACTTCAATCAGCTTGTCAATATGTTCCCGGACATCCACATCCTCATTGAACCAGAAGGGATTCAGGCGCATCAGCGCCGTCTTCCTGCGGTTTGTCCCGTATACCTTCACATTTTGGGACGCATCTGCTCCGAAAACATTTTTATATTCCCCTTTGGCCGGTTCAATCACCAGAAAAGGAATCCGGCTGCGCATCAGTTCCTCTAAAAGGCGGAAGATCATATTGGATTTTCCGGAACCGTTGGTACCGGCCACAAACGTATGTGCCGCAAGGCTCTGGATATCCAGATAAACCGGCTGACTGGGATTGGCTTTTCCCATATGGGAGATCACGCCGATCTGCGCCACCGTACCGGGCGCCAGACGTGATTTGCGCACCACCTCCTGGCCAAAAGAAGCATATTCCATCACACTGATCCCCACCACCGAACGTCTCGGCAGGGCCAGCTGCCGGGAAAGTTCCCCGGAACTGACCAGCATAGCCGGCGAAAACATCCCATCCACATGCTTCTCCTCAAAAACAGGATGCATCAGATGCATCAGATATTCCCGCACCTGCTCTACACCGTTCTGTCTCGTCCAGGTATTCAGCGATACCGGCAGCCCTACATCCGCGTCCCCCTGTATCATGGCCTGGTACTGGCTGGCCACCAGCATATTGATACTGGCGCTGGCAGAGACCACGTAGGCGGAACAGTTAAACATCCCCTGATTTTCACAGCGGTTCAGCCATTTCAGATACCAGTCCAGCTTCACGCATAATTCCTGTACATGGCGGCTCCTTCCTGTAAACTGCAGAGAGGTTCCCCGGGTAGCGGAACGGGTTTTCCCGTGTCCCTGCTGCCAGCTTACACTGTATGTCCTGGAATCCTGCGTGCCATGGGACTCGGTATCCTGGCTGCCTCCGCTGACTCCCTCGCTGGAATTCTGCTGCGGAAAAACCATCTGTGTCAGGGAACTGACGGCATTCATGGCAAAATACGCCGCTGTTCCGGCTCCGGACGCCATAGCAGCCAGCCCGGTTGCCACAGCCAGTCCGGTTCCCAGTTTATTTCCTGCCCCCGGGTTCGTCTGGCTGCCGCCCCGGTTCCACCCGGTGGATTCCGCATGGCTCTGTGTCAGGCTGATGCTGTGCCCGATGCTTTCCCCAATGCTGCCGGACACATTCTCAGATTCAGAAAAACTGCTGCCCTCCTGCCTGGAAACCGTCACACGCTCCATCACGGACAGCTGGCTGTCCAGCTGCTCGTAGCCCAACTTCACCTGCTCTACCTGTTCCTTGCTGACAGGATCCGCCAGCACCATGATCGTAAAATTTTTCTTTCCCACTGCCCCAAGCAGACTTTCCAGGCCATGGGAAACATTTCCCCGGGAATGTTCCCCCTCACTGCCCATACAGGAAACCGCCGTGATGCACTGGCTGTCATAACCATTGTCCAGACAGTCCCTGATCTTTTCGTCAATATCTGCTTTCCGGATCAGTTCCTCCAACTCTGTTCCCGGCAGATTTCCCTCAATCCCGGTCCGCAGAATATCCCGTACGGTATTCCGGTAATAAATATTCTCATATTTCTGCTTGTTCACCGCCCCCAGATACAGTTCCGATCTCCCCTGCCTGCATTCTAAAAGCATCAGGCAGGACGCCCCGCAGGTATGAAGCGCATTCAATATGGTTGATAACCTCTGGGACAGATCCTCCTCCCTGCTGTATACCAGCTCGGGGATTTTGAACAGACAGGCCACGCTGCCAGGATCGATACAGGAAACATCCGCCTCCAGCGGTTTCATATCCATCTGTTCGATCATCTCATAATGAGACTGCGAGATGACCTGCTCCGCCAGGGACAGAAGATCCTGATCCCGCAGTTTCAGCGCCGTTTCCCCTTTACTCATAATCCCATCTCCTTATATTTCAGTTCCACATCCTCTGTCATCTGTGTATAGACCAGCCTGCAAAGATCCTTCACATACGTCCGTTTACGCTCTGCCCACTCTAATTTCTTACGACAGTCCTCCCATACCGTATCCGACACATACCGGTCAGAATCCCTGCCACAGGCCAGTTCGATCTCCCGCATCTGCCGCTCCAGCGCCTCTTTCTGTCTGAAACACTTTTCCATCTGCTGATACAGGTTCCGATAGCTGCGCATCCTGTTCCTCAGGGAAAAAGCCGTCCCGTATTTCTCACGGAGGCGCTCCCGGCAGGCGGTATCCCCCTCCATGACAAAGGAATAACGGCAGTCGGGATACATGGCTGCATAATCCGCAAACTGTTTCCGCCGTTCCTGTCCGGAAAACACACACAGGATACTGTCCTCCGGCCGCTTCAGGGAACTGGTCAGCTGCTTCAGTGTTTCCAGTTTTTCAAATGACGTCAGATACTGCCCGCTGACTGCACAGCAGTCCCCCTCCCGCCTGCAGGCCTCCCGGAACTGCGTTTCATTTTCTATGCTGCAGATCCAGCCCGCTTCTGTTTCCTCCTGGATACTGCAGCACGCAAGTTCCGGAAAAGGCGATTCGGGAAGCCCTAATTTTTCCACCACTCCGGGAAGTTCCGCCAGGCGGCTTTTGCAGATCCCAAACACGTCCCAGGGTTCAAAAAAGAGCTCCAGATCCGGCATCCCCTCCAGGCATGTTTTCAGGTCTTCAAAATCACATTCCCGCCCGAAGAAAATCAGCGTCAGCTCCTCTCCCCTGGTCAGGTCAGACAGATGCGCCTTCAGTCCCGGCCAGGAGCCGGACGCATAGAGCCAGTTCTGAAGCGGGAGAGACTGCACGGAATACAGGAATCCGTAAATATCATCCTTATCCAGCCAGCGATCCTCCAGCTTCAGCATGGTTTCCGGATTCACCGGATCATACCAGAATTCTATCTTCATGCCGCAATCCCGTCCTTTATCTGCTCTCAATCACATATTTGATATCGTCCATCTTGCTCTGCACCTGGGCATTCAGCGATTCCACAATATCAGCCACGATCTTTTCCTGGTTCTCATTTTCCATAAACGCTTCCCGGATGCTCTCGGAAATCTTTGCTTCCTTCACCTTGCTCTCCAGATTCGCCTCTCCTACAAGCTTCCGCATCCATACCGCGATATTTCTGTCCTTGACAAATTCAACCAGTTTATTTTCCGACCCTTCTTCATTATTGGTAAATGCATTCCAGATCATTACGCCTGCCCCGCCAAACAGCACTGCCCAGCTCAGAATAGGAACCCAGCAGAGCGCCACGATCAGAATAACGATAATACGGTTGCAGATCTGGGAGATCACACGATTCATTTTTGTCTTCGTCGCCGGGCTCATGACAATATCCGCCATCTTGCCGATCAGGGCGTTGCCGGTACCTGCAATATTCAGATCCTCCACGGAAAAGTTGGAGACGCCATTTTTTTCACAGATTCCCTTCAGACTGACCGCAATATCCTTTCCGATGACGTCGGTACACCATTTTCTCACGATTCCGGAATATTCTTCCCCATAATCCATCTGGATCTTCCAGGCGCTGCAGTCCTCCATAATCGCTTTGTTCATATCGTTAAACGTCGCGAAATCGCCGTTTCTCCAGGCCTTGATATGGCTGATCATCATACTTTCCATCTTGCCCGACAGGAAATTGCTCAGAGACGCTGCCAGATTTGCCACATTATTCTTCACCACCCTCGGCACATCCTCCCGGAGCACTTTCGACACATCCATCTGGAAGGATACCGACTTGTCATTGGAGGGTCCCACCAGGGCAAGCCCTTTTGAAATGGTCCGCGACGGATCCATGTCAAAAAACAGCGCGCTCTCCGGAATATCGGAAAACACCTCTTTTACGATCTCCGGCACCACCGGCATTTTGGACGCGCTCCCGGTCAGGATCACCCTGCCGATGGAAATCCCCTCCTGTTCCATCTGCGCTTTCTGTTCCTGCATGAACGCGCGGAACAGGTCGCACCAGCTCTTTGAGCCCATCTGTTCTGCCGTTTCCTGCGGAAGATCCAGATCCCGCTTTAAAATATCCGCGATCGGAACGGTGCGGAGCATATGATCCAGCTTTTCCCTGGATAGCTGCACCGGGCGGAAATACCCAAAGAAAATATTGGCCTTTCCGGTTTTGAAACTGTATACCTTCTCTTTTGCTTCCCGGCAGAAGAGAGTCAGCGTCTGGTTCAGGGAAGGGTTAGCGGCCATCAGTTCCTGGTATACAACCTGGTTTTCTTTATCAGCCATCAGCTGCTCCAGATACCAGTCCCGGATCATATGGTCAATACTGCGGGCTCCCAGATAATTATTGCCGCTGTTATACTGATGGTTCCTGGAATCCGCCGTCATAGCCGTGAGATCGATGGTGGAGGAACCCACATCCACCAAAAGGGCAGACTTTCCTTTTTTCAGTTCGTCGCTTTTCCCCTGATTTTTCGCATACAGGAACGCGGCGCGTGATTCTGCCGCCATCACCAGGGAAGACGGTTTCCCGTGATACTCTCCCCTGCCGAGGATGCTGCTTCCCAGGATTGCTTTATAAACAGCCACATCCAGCTCATCCCATTTGGTGGGATGTCCCACACAGAATACGATTTCCTGACAGTTGGACGCAAAACTCATGATCCGTTCCACATACTGCCCATCTGTAAAGATAGCGTCTGTAAAAGTAACCACAGAATTGCGGAACTCATCCATTTTTTCAGAAGAACACTCCGGGCACAGAGACGGATCCGGCCAGTTTCCGGTGGATTCAAACAGAGCCAGAAGGCTGCGTCTGCGCTCATCCGTCAGCTCTCCCAGCAGATCTGTAGGCTTCCGCTTAAAGTTGATGTGGATATCCCTGACAGAATCCGAATCTGTAAGGATACTGTTGGAAAACAAAATCCTCCCGCCCTCATCTCTGGCAAAAATCGTCGGCAGCGCCCGGCCCGGCGTCGTACTGTCCGGCATCGGCATATCTGAAAAGTCTGTGCGCACCAGCTGTTTCTGTGTATCAATATCCAAAACCACCATATCTGTAATGGTTTCCCCATCTCCCAGGTCATACCCGATAAATGCTTTTAACCCTGCCATAACTTCTCTCTCCTCTCTTTTGTCTGCGTATTTCTATTCCTGACCGGCGGCGATAAACCGCAGCCCCTTGACCAGCACTTTGCCGCCGCTCACCATACACGGCTTATTTTTACTCGTCTGAAGTCTTTCGGTTTTAAGAACCGTGAACATGCCGCTTTCATCCTCCGCTTCCCAGACCGCTTCCACATCAACGGCAGCCAGAATATCCTTCAATCCATTTCCGACGGCGGAATCTTCCTGTTCCCTGCCCAGATCTGCCAGCATAAACTGTACCTGCTCCGCCACAGACTGACGCATATACGCTAACTCCTGCCTGTTTTCATTCAGCTCATTGGTCACATTTTCCAGGTTGAAGGACATCTGCATGATCCGGTCATTCTGCGCCTCCTCCTGTTTATGGTTTTCCTGTTCTGTTTCCTGCAGTCTTCCGGAGATCTCTGTCAGCGCCTCCCGGAACTTTTCTTCATCCACCAAAAGGAAATCATCCAATTTATCCTGCGTGCTTTTGTATGACACCACCCGATCCGGCATCCCATCCTCCGACACAATCCGAAAACCGATGATTCCCAGAATTACGTTCAGCGGATTGTACGTGCCTTCCTCCAAAAGACTGTCGCGGATCTTTCCTTTCAGTTTCATTTTGTCTACGTGGATCGCCTCTGCCAGCAGGGGCAGGACGCGCAGTACATCCGCGTTCCGGATCACTTTCCCGCTGCGCACCTCATCGCCCACCAGCTCTGCCACAACCTGTTTCATATTTGTTTCCTGCATACTGTTAACCTCCTCATTTTTACTGTACTGTTTTGAGACATCTGTCTATGTCTTCCCGGAAACTTCCCAGAGATCCCCGGCTGCCGCCTCTGTTTTCTCATGGAAGATCCTGATATGAGGAATATCCTGGCTGTCTGTGTAGGTTTCCCTGACATATCCGAATTCCAGATATTCCCGGCGCCGTCCAGAGAAATTTTCCGGTTCCTGTACCTCGTCTGTTTCTGTTCCATCTGTCAGATATCGGCTGTAGTGCATGTTCCATCTCCTTTCTTCCTCTGCGTCGTATTTCCTGTCCGGCAGCTGTTTTGATCTCCACAGCAATAAAATAAGCCATGTCGGATCTTTTGCGCCTTACATTTCAGAATCTGCACCTGAAACGGCAGATTTCGCGCCAAACAACGCCTGAACAGCCTGCAGGTAGGGGCGGCTCACCGGGAGCCGGCTCCCATCCGTCATCTGCAGTTCATGCGATGTCCGGTCGAAAGCATCTGCTTCGCGCACGTTCACAACATAGCTTTGATGTATTCTCATGAAATATTCCGGAAGAATGGAAAGCAGTTCATCCAGCTTCCACAGCTTCCGGTAAACGGTTCCGCTTTTTGCCGTAATCTGTACGTATTTCAGATCACTCTGACAGTACAGGATACTTCTCATGGAAACGGCATACTCTCCCTGTCTGGTATGGATCTGCAAAACCTGGTTCTCTGTCCGGAGCCGTTCCATGCACCGGCAGGAGAGACGCCGGATCTGCCCAAAAGAGTCCGCATCCTCCATATGACCTGCCGGGCGCAGTTCCAGGAAGCTGCAGATCTCCTCTTTCGGGGTTCCCACAGCTACAGTCATACAATCCGGGTTCTGCCGGAAAAAAGCGTACAGGCTGTCCGCAGCCCCACGCAAAAGGGCATAATCCAGGAAAACCAGATCCAGATCCGTAAAAGCAGACCACAGCTTCGACAGCTCTTTGCGGTAATCCGCAATATCCAGCTCGCAGTCCTCTTCGATAGCGATCCGGATCAAATGGCTTTTCAGTACCTCTTCCTGCTCACAGTTCCCCAGTGCTGTCCCAATACGTAAAATCATCCTCTTCCCCCATACCTGTGCAGGACAATCCATCCTGCTGCCTGCCCAGGCAGGGATTTTTATCTGATGTCCTTTTCCATCAGAATATCACAGGACAGCTCCGGTTCTGTAAACATCTTTCCGCCCCTACAGCTTGGAGGTCACATACACCAGCATCTGGGTCTGGCGCTCCTCCCCGGTATTGCGATCCGTCACACTGACGGTAATGGTAGCCGTGCCCTGGCGGACGCCTGTGATCCGGCCGCGCTCATCCACCGTGGCCACCCGCGGATTATCACTGGAAAACTCCACGTCCAGAACCGGGTCCAGGAATCCCGCGTCTGCGTCCACGATCAGCTTCCCGCCCCGGATATCCTCAAAGGTCTCCACATACTGCTGGTTCTGTTCCGTGATCAGATTCTGCTGCCAGTATTCCTCGTCAAAATAGAGGAGATGGCTTCCTAAAAGCTCCGTCATCTCATGGGCATTGCCCTCCCCGTCCACTAAGGTGCAGCGGTTGATATCCAGGATGAGATTGCTCTCATCATAATTATGGTTCTGGAAAATCACGCCGATATAATCCAGGTTAAAATCATTGGTATCCTGCAGCGGAAGCTCCATATGCAGGCTGTTGTCCTCCGTATAGAAGAAATCATAGGTCATATCCCCAAACTGCCACCCCCGCTTGTCATTCTCCCCGGCGTAAATGAGAAAGATCGCATAGGAAGAAAACGCGTCCTCTAAATTGCGCTCATGTGTATAATCCTTCAGAAGCACACGCACGGCAGAGGCAGCCGACACCTGGATCCGCATCACATTGTCCGCCAGCGGATAACGGGCGTTCTGCTCTGTCAGCACCACACGTTCGTCCGTTTCCAGCGGGTATTCCGTCAGATCCAGCTCCGTGTTTTCTCCCGGCGGCATATACTGCCTTCCCGCGTAATAGGCGCCTCCGACGGCCGCCACAACCGCCGCCACCGCCAGGCCGGCTGCCAGCCGCCTTTTCCAGTGTTTTTTCTGTTTCCCTGCATCCGCCCCCGGCTGGGCGCTGCCTCCATAGGGGATCCGCAGTGTTCCGTTTAAAATATTTTCCAGCTTCTGCACATCCTCCAGCATCTCCCCCACGCACCGGTAACGATCCTGGGGAAGCATACGAAGCCCCTTTTTCAGGATCTCATTCACCAACTGCGCAGAAACTTCCTTTTCGTGGAGCAGGATTCTGGCGTAGGGCGAAATCAGATCCTGCCCTGCAGCCAATTCGATATCCTGCGGCGCCGTGCCGTCTGACAGAATATAGTAAAATACAGCCGCGACAGAATAAATATCTGTCCAGGTTCCCAGTTCCTCCCTCTGATGGAGCCTCACCTCCGGCGCCATATATCCGTTTTTGCCGGAATAATAGCCATTGATGCCTTCTGAGGGATCCTCCACAGAATAGACGCTGTTAAAATCCAGCAAAAGTACGTCGGCCGTCTCCTCCTGCCCGGCCGTTTCCAGCAGGAAAATATTGTCCGGGCTGATATCCAGATGCAGCAGTCCATGCTCGTGGAAACGCTGCAGGATCCGCAGCAGGTTGTGGATAAACCTGGCGGCGGTTGTCAGGGAAAAGAACTCTTTCTTCTGTTTCATCACCTCATCCAGCACCTGTCCCGCACGGATGTTCAGAACCGTATACAGGGTATGGTTCTGCTCAAAAGAATCCAGGTTTTCCGCGATGCCGCCCCTGCCCTCGTTGGCCAGCATCAGATGGATATCATTTCCGAACAGAAAACTCTCCCTGTGCTTTTCAAAAAAAACTTCCGCCTCCGGCCGGATCGTAAGCCCCATATCCGCTTCCCGGATGATTCCCCCGTTGGGGTCATAAGGATACAGCTCCTTGATCAGCACCGTGTGTATTTTTTCCGGTCTCAGCGAATCCCTGTACCACGCCTGGTAGACGATTGAATTCGCCCCTGCGTTCACATACGTTTCAATAATATAAGTTTCTTTGATCCCGCCGGACAGGTGATACCCCTCCGGCAGACGGATCCTGTTATCAAAATCCATCGCTCTCATCCCCCATACTGTTTTGTTCCGTCCCGTCTTCCTCTGCAAAAATCTTTCTCACCGCACGCTCCATCTGCATGCCGATGTAATCCTCTTCCGAAGAATTCCGGCACACCTCCATGATCAGACAGTCGAATGGATTATGCCGATCCAGAACCGGCATGCCGCATTCCGCCAGCATAATATTCATTTTGCGCCGGTGCTCCAGCACACTGTGTTCCTCCTCGGGCATCCCTTCCCCCTCCGTGGCCAGATACAAAAGCAGCAGCGTCTTTCTGTCCACATCTAACTTTCTTTTGTACATTTCATAAATGGAACGGTCGGAAGGCCAGTGTTTTTTGATCTCACGCTGAAGCCAGGTGTAACGTTCTGTTTTCCGTTTATAGGGCACACCCATACGGATATACTCATTCACAAGCTTCCGGATGCTGTATGCCTGCTCCTTTGGATAAACCGTGCGTTCCTGCTGCGGGTTCATCAGGCATTCCAGCATCTTACGGAACTTGCGGTATGCCGTATTATGCATCAGCCCGAAACGCCCTTTCCGGTTTTCCAAAAAGACTTTCAGTTCTTCCTCGGTCTGTACAGACTCAAAATCCCTGCGGAACGATTCGGTATAATTCCCGGTGGCCTCGCGCCTGCCGCTGTTCCTGTAGTAGTCCCGGTATTCTCTCCCCCCGGCCGGCAGCTGTTCTCCCCAGAGATGTTCCACCAGGGCCGCCGCCTGCGGATAATCCATCCCTTTCCTCATGCAGAATGCGTAAATCAGCTCCCTGGGGTTTCTCAGATGGATGCCGCTTTCTGCCGTCATGCCCAGCAGACTGTCCGCCTGGCTCTCTGTCAGACCAAGGGCAAAACATACTTTGAACAGTTCCTCCCGGTTTTTGGGATAATTCCGGTCGTGCCTCCAGTTCCGGATCTTCCTGGCCGTCGCTTCCCGGTCGGTTCCGGGATCATACTGCAGCAATTTTCCCACCAGTCTCTCGGCCAGCGGTTCTTCCCCGCAATACAGTTCCTGCAGGGCATCAAAAAAACTATACGGTTCATAATCATTTTTCTGTAAAAAAGTCATTTTACCCAATCGCTCCCTGAATGATATCCCTGTATACGATCAGCTGGCATACGGGACAGCTTCCCGAAAACCTGTCCCGGTAAAACCCAGCTTTTTTATAGTATCATGCCCGTTTTTTCGATATGGGAACATCTTTCCGCGCAGTTTCCTGAAAAAACGCAGAGCAGCCGCCTTGCAGACAGTCTGTCTGCAAAGCGGCTGTATTCATTTGCCCAATATACTCATAACAGTGTCCATTTTATACACCAAGAAGATAATTATACAGATCTTCGTACTTTTTCGCGGATACCTTCCAGGAGAAATCGGAACGCATGCCCCTCTCCACCATCTGGTTCCACTGACGTTTCTTGTCGAAGTAAATCTGCTTGGAATAGTTGATCACATGCAGCATATCCTCCGCATTGTAATCGGTGAAGGAAAATCCTGTTCCGGTATTCTCATACTCATTATAAGGCTGGACGGTATCCTTTAACCCGCCGGTCTCCCGGACGATCGGCACCGTACCATAACGGAACGCCATCAGCTGGGTCAGTCCGCAGGGCTCAAACCGGGACGGCATCAGGAACGCATCCGCCGCGGCGTAAAGCTTCTGAGCCAGATCCGCATTATAGCAGATATTGGCGGAAACCCGGTCGCCGTATTTCCATGCGTAATATTTGAACATATTCTCATACTGTTCCTCGCCGGTACCGATCACAACAAACTGCGTAAACTCATCCACAATCCGCTCGAAGCAGTAATCAATCAGATCCAGCCCCTTCTGGTCTGTAAGGCGGGAAACCAGCCCGATCATATACTTGTGGGAATCCACCGTCAGCCCCAGCATCTCCTGCAGCTTCAGCTTGTTCTGTACCTTTTTCTTGCGGAAATTATCCGCGTCATAGTTGACAAACAGATGCGGATCTGTGGCCGGATCATAGAGCTCATAATCAATACCGTTGACGATACCCTGCATGTCAAAATGCCGGGCGGATAAAAGGCCATCCAGTCCCTCGCCGTAATAGGGCGTCTGGATCTCCTGGGCATAGGTATCGCTGACCGTCGTAATATAGTCGGAATATACCAGTCCGCCCTTCAGCATATTGGCGTCCTTCTGGAACTCTAACTTATCCGGCGTAAACAGCTCCTTCGGCAGCCCGGTCAGACCGATCATGGTCTTTACATCCCAGATCCCCTGGAATTTCAGGTTATGAATGGTCATCATGGCCTTCATGCCCCAGAAGAACATATCCCCCTGGAACTCCGTCTTTAAATACACCGGAATCATACCGGTCTCCCAGTCATGACAGTGGATCAGATCCGGCTGGAAGCCGATCAGCGGAAGCATGGAAAGCACTGCCTTGTCGAAGAAGCAGAACTTCTCAATATCGTAACGGATGTTCCCGTAAGGGAGGAAGCAGTTAAAGTACTCTTCATTGTCAATGAAATAATACGTAATGCCATCCAGCTCATATTTCAGGACTCCCACATACTTATTGGGAATATAGGAACCGGTACCCATATAAAAATGAGTCACATATTCAAACTGATTCCGGAAATGCTCCGGGATACAGGAATAGTTCGGGATCACCACCCGCACATCCCAGTACTTTTTGTCAAACATTTTCGGGAGCGCCCCGCATACGTCGGCCAGGCCGCCGGTCTTGATAAACGGTACGCATTCTGATGCTGCGAAAAGAATTTTTTTCATAAAAAATGTCCCCCTGCTGAATTGTCCGGAAAACTTTTGCTCTTCTCCGGCTTAATTTTAATGTATTCTCACATTTGTTCAAATTATAACATATTCTGCAACACTTTACCACAAAAAACTCTCAGAAATACAAAGCTGCATTTCTGAGAGTTTTAAAAAATCACTCGTCCCAGTTATGGTATACCTGCTGCACGTCGTCATCCGCATCCAGCAGATCCAGGATCTTATTCATATTGGCGATATCCTGCTCCTCGGTCAGGGTCACATAATTCTGCGGGATCATGGTCACTTCCGCGCTGGCCATGGCGATCCCTGCGTCCTCTAAGGCCTGTCTCACGTCGCTGAAGGAATCCGGGTCTGTGATCACCTCAAAGCTGTCCTCCTCCTCGGAGAAATCCTCCGCACCCGCGTCCAGGGCCGCCATCATCAGATCATCGGCGTCCATCTCACACTCTTCCTTGGCAATGATGATCTGTCCCTTCCGGTCAAACATAAAGGAAACACAGCCCTGGGTACCCACGTTGCCCTTACCCTTGGTAAACGCGTTGCGCACATTGGCTGCGGTACGGTTCTTGTTGTCGGTCAGCGTATCCACAATGATCGCCGTCCCGTTGGGGCCGTAGCCCTCGTATGTAGCGCTCACATAATTCACGGAATTGGCGTCGCCGGCAGCCTTCTTGATGCCGCGCTCGATGGTATCGTTGGGCATATTGTTGGACTTCGCCTTGGCGATCACATCGCGCAGCTTGCTGTTGTTTGCCGGATCCGGGCCTCCCTCCTTCACAGCCACAGCGATCTCACGTCCGATGATGGTAAAGATCTTGCCCTTTGCCGCGTCGTTTTTCTCCTTTTTATGCTTGATGTTCGCAAATTTTGAATGTCCTGACATCTTTCTCTCCCTCGCTTACTTCTATGATCGTCTGTCCCCGGATCCCGACTCCGCGTTTCCCGGGCACTGTTGTCTTTTGGATTGATACAACTGATTTATCTTATCATTTACACAGAAAATAGTCAAGTTATGTATCAATATCCAGGCTGATCCGCAGAGCCCGGTTGATTTTCCGGATGATTTCGCCGTCCAGATGGCAGATTCTGTCCTTTAAGCGGATTTTATCGATGGTCCGCAGCTGTTCCAGCAGGATGACAGAATCCTTCACCATATGGTAACGGGCGGCGCTGAGTTCGATATGAGTCGGCAGTTTCGCTTTGTTCATCTTAGAAGTAATGGCCGCGCAGATCACCGTAGGACTGTGGCGGTTTCCCACATCATTCTGGATAATCAGCACCGGGCGCACGCCGCCCTGTTCCGAACCCACCACCGGCCGCAGATCCGCGTAATAAATATCTCCTCTTCGAATTACCATTTCACACTCTCCAAATTTCAGGTTTTCTGTAACTGAAGTATCTTACAATTACGTTTTTAGTATCCCCGTTTTTTTCGAGTGTATTCCGCCTGACTACTCCATCCGTCTGCCGTTTCTGATATAAACCCGCGGGATCCGTTTGCCCAGATCGCAGGCAAATTCATAGTTAAAACGTCCGGACAGGCCGCCCAGCTCTTCCATGGTAATCTGCTCTGCGCCGTCCGTCCCCACCAGCGTCACCAGATCCCCGGTCTCTGTTCCCGGGATATCCGTCACATCCACCATGAACTGATCCATGCAGACACGGCCGCAGATGGGGGCGCGCTGCCCACGGATCAGCACATAGCCCCGGTTGGAAAGCGAGCGGGGATAGCCGTCCCCGTATCCCACCGGTATGGTGGCGATCCTCCTGGTTCCATGCGCCTGCCAGATGCCGCCGTAGCTGACTGTCCTGCCATCCTCTAAGTCTTTGACATACGCCACATGGCTCCTCAGTGACAGCAGCGGTTTCAGGTCGATATTCTTCTTTTCCACCTCATCCGAAGGCCAGAGCCCGTATAAAATAATCCCGGCCCGCACCATATCCAGGTTATAACCGGGCAGGTCAACGATCCCCGCGCTGTTGGAAACATGGTGGATCGGGATCTCGATCCGGCGCTCTTTTAAAAAGCTGACCATCTGCCCATAGCGCTTCATCTGATCTCTGGTAAAGGTTTTGTCTGTCTCATCCGCCTTCGCAAAATGAGTAAAAATCCCTTCTATCACAATATGCGGCAGCTGATGGATCTGTGCGATCTGGTCTGCGGCCTCTTCGGTACACGGAAAACCGATCCGCCCCATACCGGTATCCAGCTTGATATGGATCCTTGCCTTCACGCCAAGCCGCAGCGCCTCCTCTGAAACAGCCCGGGCCATTTCCAGCGTAAACACCGTCAGACGCACGCCATTGCGGATCAGTGATTTATGATCCTCCGGAAAAACATAGCCTAAAATCAATACCGGCTTTTTCATCCCCGCCCGGTACAGCTCCTTCGCCTCCCCGGCAGTGGCTACCGCATAGCCCCAGATCTCCTCCCGCTTCTCCAGAATCTGCGCCAGCGGGACTGCCCCGTGGCCGTAGCCATCCGCCTTGATCACGGCGCAGACCTTCGTCTTCATGGCCTTTACTCTCCGGATCTCATCTAAATTATGTTCAAAATGATCCAGGTTGATCTCTGCACAGACTCTGCTGTATTTCTTCATAATGCATCCTTCTTTCCCGGTGTTTTCTGATGCGCCCGCTCCTGGAAATCCGCCTGCCAAAGATCCCTGTCCCGGCGGCTTTTCCCCTGCTCCTACAGTTCCCGGAGCACAGCGGCCAGCCCTTCCACAAGGTCCGAGGCCATCAGGGATCGCTTCCCCGTCTGCGCCGCCGCAGCGTCGCCGGCCATCCCGTGGAGCAAAACCCCCAGCGGCGCCGCCGATTCCGGATCCAGCCCCTGCCCTAAGAGCGAACCAATGATACCGGACAGCACATCCCCGGCTCCCGCCGTCGCCATCCCGTGGTTCCCGGTGAGATTGAGATAGCAGGAACCCCCCGGTATCCCAATCACCGTCCTG
>CALWGM010000104.1 GCA_944380065.1 uncultured Lachnospiraceae bacterium | reverse complement strand
CATATCCACGGGAATCTCTCTGCTGTTTTTGGGATCATCAAAGCATTGAGATTTCCGGAATGTATCAGAAAATGAGACGCGGCAGACGCCGCCTTTGACTCAGACAAGCTGGAAAGATCATGCTTTATCTGTATCATATCACATCTGACTTCCACGTGCCAGCAAAAATTCTGATTTGTTGATTTGTTCATAATCATAATTTATCATACAGATTTTAAGAAATCTATTCATTTTCACTTAATGGTTTTCGGAATAGCAGGGGCTACTGTCTATCAAATTCTTGTGTGTTACTTTACCGTACATGAGCATTACGGCAGGGAATCCAGGGAGTGATTTTCGGCTGTAACATGCATCCGAATGGTACGGTCAGAAAATGGTTTTTGGTTTCAGCAGAATCGGCTCGGAAACTCTGGTTGATTCTGGTATTTTGGGGAATCCTGTGATATGATCAGGAAAAATATATGCGTCAGGAGTCGGCATATGATTGTGCCAGCTTTTACTGTGATAAAGGCAGAAGGATGGTCGGCGGGGGGCAGGAACAGAAAATGACTGCGTCAGTCTTTTGGCATGATAGAATTTCAGCAGGACAGTGGAAAGAAGGGGATTCATGGATATGAAAAATCTGTACATGATCGGCGGAACCATGGGAGTAGGAAAGACAACGGTCTGTCAGCGGTTGAAAATGACTTTGGAACATGCGGTGTTTCTTGACGGAGACTGGTGCTGGGACGCCCAGCCCTTTGTGGTGAATGAAGAGACAAAGGCGATGGTGATCCGGAATATCTGCTTTTTGCTGAATAATTTTCTGCATTGTTCTGCATATGAAAATATTATTTTCTGCTGGGTCATGCATGAGCAGGAAATCATCGATTCGATTGTGGAAAACCTGGATATGGAAAACTGTCAGTTAAAATGTATCTCTCTTCTGGCAGGTGAGCAGAGTCTGCGGGACAGATTACAGAAGGATGTCCGACAGGGGCTTCGCGGGGCGGATGTAATACACAGGAGTATGGAGAGGATTCCGTTGTATCAAAATCTGAATACAATAAAAGTAGAGACAGATGGGAAGTCGGTACAGAAGATTGTGGATGAGATCAGGCTGTTGTAGGATTTTTCATATGTGAGGATGTTGCTATGTGCGGGAGATATTACATAGATGACAGGAGGCGGACAAGATGAAAATTCTGAATTTTGGATCACTGAATCTGGATTATGTGTATACGGTGGATCATATGGCGGCCGCAGGAGAAACCCTTGCCTCAGAGGGGCTGCAGGTGTTCTGCGGCGGGAAGGGACTGAATCAGTCCATCGCCCTGGCAAAGGCGGGGATTGGAGTATATCATGCGGGATTGATCGGCAAAGATGGGGAGAACCTGCTGCAGGCCTGCAGGGATGCCGGCGTTCATACGGCCTATATCGAAGAGGCCGTGGAAAAGACAGGACATGCAATCATACAGGTAGATCACAGCGGGCAGAACTGTATTTTGCTGTACGGCGGAGCGAACCGGAACATAACGAAAGAGTTTGTTGATCGGGTACTGGCGGATTTTGCGGAAGGCGACCTGCTGCTCCTGCAAAATGAGATCAGCCAGCTGGACTTTATCATAGACCGGGCATATGAAAAAGGAATGGAGATTATCCTGAACCCCTCTCCGTATGATGAAAACATCGGACGCTGCGATCTGTCAAAGGTTTCCCTGTTTCTGCTGAATGAAATCGAGGGGAATCAGATGACCGGTGAGACGGATCCGGACAGGATTCTGGACAGACTGCAGGAAATGTATCCGGGGGCAGAGGCGGTGCTGACGCTGGGGAGCGGCGGTTCTGTTTACCAGGACGGAAAACAGAGAATCCGGCAGGGAATTTTTCCGGTACAGGTGGCTGACACGACAGCAGCGGGCGATACATTTACCGGATATTTCCTGGCGTCCAGGATGGAAGGGAGAAGTGCAGAGGAATGTCTGAGGCGGGCGTCCCGGGCTGCCGCCATAGCCGTTTCCAGGGCGGGTGCGGCGCAGTCGATCCCGGAGAGGGAGGAAGTGGACGCGTTTACCATATCGGAGGAAGCCTCAGAGTACTGCTTCACGCGTCCGAATCAGAGCAGGGAGTGAGCAAATCTCATTTGCGAAATCACTGTGAATGGAGCGAAACGCGATGGTTCGCCGGGCGAACTCTGATGTTCCGGAAATCTTAAACTTTAAAAAATCTCTGACATTTGATAGAATAAGACAGGAATCTGATGAGCTGCAGTAATCCGGAGAGAGGAGCTGCAGACTTTCTGTTATATTTTAACTATGCCAGGGATTTTTTTGTGGAGGAAACAAGATGAAGCGGAGAGATAAAATTAACTATTACCTGGATCTGGCGGAGATCGTGGCGCAGCGGGGGACCTGCCTGCGCAGGCAGTACGGAGCGGTGATCGTGAAAAATGACGAAGTGATTTCTACAGGCTATGTGGGAGCGCCCCGGGGACGGAAGAACTGTTCTGACCTGGGGATCTGCATCCGGCAGAAGATGAAAGTGCCGCGGGGGGAGCGCTATGAGCTGTGCCGTAGCGTCCATGCGGAGGCCAATGCCATTATCAGCGCTTCCCGGGGGGAAATGCTGGGAAGCACCATGTATCTGGTAGGCAAAGAGATGGACACCGGGGAGTATGTGAAGAATTCCAACAGCTGTTCCATGTGCAAACGGATGATGATCAACGCGGGCATTGAGAAGGTATATATCCGCGACACCAGGGACTCTTACCGGGAGATCCCGATCCGGGACTGGGTGGAGGATGATGAGTCGCTGGCCGGAACCTTTGGATATTAAAACGGGGAGCGATGACCAATGATACAGGAATTAAACGGAAAGCATTTTGACAATCAATATCATGATTATGAACCGCGCCCGCAGGATCTGGTGATCAGTCTGAAGGACGGCTGTATCCTGCTGGGCGGTGAGCGGGAGGAGCTTGTGTATCCGAAATATGAAGAGCTGCCCGGCGAATGCAGGCGGAAAAAGCTCCGCTACCTTTTTTCCATCGGGGAAGAACGGTATTTTCTGGCGCGCGACCTGAATCTTAAGGGATACCGGTATGAAAAAATGAAATATCTGCGCCAGGGAAGCCCGAAGGAAGCGCTGTACGCCGGGCTGGTGGCGCTGCAGATCGGGCGGTTTTACGAAGCGCTGCAGTACTGCGGCCGCTGCGGACATCCCATGCAGCATTCGGATCATGAGCGGATGATGTACTGCCCGTCCTGTGGGAACCGGGAATACCCCAAGATCTGTCCCTGTGTGATCGTAGGCGTGATCCATGACGGGAAAATTTTAGTCAGTCATTACAAAGGCGGATTCACAGACCACTATGCGCTGATCGCCGGATTTGCGGAGGTGGGGGAAACCATCGAGGAGTGTGTGCACAGGGAAGTGTTTGAGGAAACACATCTCCGGGTGAAAAATCTGCGGTTTTATAAGTCCCAGCCCTGGCCGTTTTCGGATAGCCTGCTGTTTGGTTTTTTCTGTGATCTGGACGGGGATGACCATATTGTGATTGAGGAAGATGAACTGGCCATGGCGAAGTGGATTTTGCCGGAGGAGATTTACGAAGAAAATAATGATTACGCGCTGACCAATGAAATGCTGTGCAAATTTAAGGCGGATTATGGGAATCTATGCTGAATGCGGCCGGAGAAGAGCTCATGTGGCCGGGAGCCTGAATCGGTGGCAGCAGAAAGGACTCAGGAAAGAGAACAGGATAAGGATATGCAGGAGAATCAAAAACTGGAAAAAGAGCATCTGGCGATTGTGACGCTGAAAAAGGGTGAAGGGCGCACCATCAAGGCGGGCGGCGCCTGGATTTTTGATAATGAGATCGCGTCTGTCGCCGGACATTTTGAAAATGGGGATATTGTGCTGGTACACGATTTTGACGGCTATCCCATGGGAAAGGGTTTTATCAATCAGAATTCTAAAATCCGCATCCGCATGATGACGCGTCGTGTGGATACTGTGATTGACGGGGCTTTTCTGCGCATGCGGCTGCAGGCAGCCTGGGATTACCGGAAAAGCACGGTGGATACCTCCAGCTGCCGTCTGGTGTTTGGCGAAGCGGATTTTCTGCCGGGCATGACCATTGACAAGTATGAGGATATTTTGGTAGTGGAATCCCTGGCGCTGGGAATCGACCGGATGAAGGAAACAATCGTGGAACTTTTGAAGGAAATCTTAGCGGCGGACGGCGTCCGGATCCGGGGCGTGTATGAGCGCAGCGATGCGAAGGAGCGTCTGAAGGAAGGGATGGAAAGGAAAAAAGGATTTATCGGGGAACCGTTTGATACCACTGTGCAGATCACAGAAAACGGGGTGAAATATCTGGTGGATGTGAAAGACGGCCAGAAAACCGGATTTTTCCTGGATCAGAAATATAACCGTCTGGCCATTCAGCGCATAGCCAGAGGAAAGCGGGTGCTGGACTGCTTCACCCATATGGGAACCTTTGCGCTGAACGCAGGTCTGGCCGGGGCTGCGGAAGTGACCGGTCTGGATATCTCCGAATATGCGGTGGAGCAGGCGGCTGCCAACGCCGTGCTGAACGGGCTGCAGGACACCGTACATTTCCGGGCAGCAGATGTGTTCGACGAGCTGCCCCGGCTGGCAGAAGCAGGCGAGACCTATGATCTGGTGATTCTGGATCCCCCTGCTTTCACGAAGTCCCGGGCAACCATCAAAAACGCCATGAAAGGGTACCGGGAGATCAATATCCGGGGAATGAAGCTGGTGAGGGACGGCGGCTACCTGGCCACCTGTTCCTGTTCCCATTTTATGGATTATGAAAACTTTACGAAGGTGATCCGCCAGGCGGCGCAGAGCGCCCACAAGCGGCTGCGCCAGGTGGAATACAGGACGCAGGCGGCTGACCATCCGATCCTGTGGGCGGCGGATGAGAGTTATTATCTGAAGTTTTACATTTTTCAGGTGTGCGAGGAGAAGTAGGGGGGAAACAACTTACTATATAGGTGTAAAATCAGAATTTTTCAGGAGGAACTCAGGGTATAGGTCTGTTGTAAAGGGAAAATAAAGAAAAGGATTTATGAGAACCAACCTGTCTACGAAGACTGTCCATCCCACTATCCATTCGGATAGTGGGATTTTTTCTGTATGACCGGCGGCACATGTCTGACTGTGGACAGTTGTATCCGTTTTTCAGGGTTATCCTGGGTATTGGAATACGCATGGAGGAAAGGAGAGTTTTGCATCACGCATAGCAGAACGGTTGCCGGGATTGCTTGACAAAAACGGTTAGAAGTATATAATAAAAATTAGTTTTGAATAATTGCTGAAAAAGGTTGCAGTAATTTATGTTGAAAGAATTTTTATTAAATCAGAAATCTGATTCGATATGCTGGAGGGATGACATCCAGGGAATCAAAACCTGCCGGTTTGCGCTGGATCCAGCAGGCGGAGAAGCGCTTGTTTCTGTACCTGTATGTGGAGAGCCTTTCTGTTTTGAGGCGCTGTTCTGTATGAACGGACGCCTGACTATTCAATCATTCCAGACCATGCCATGCGCGGTGGAAGCGCCTGGGATTTTCCTTTTTTCTGATACTTCCAGGATCAGAACCTGCCTGTGCAGCCGGGATTTAGGCGGGATCCTTTTAGCGGTGGATGCTGTTGCGGCAAAAGAAAGTCTCAAGATGATCTGTTCTGCTCTGGGGATGGAACTGAATACCAAGAACGTCAGAGACAGGATGGCGGCGGCAAACGGATATATTGCTTTGCCGGATACATCATGGACGCGGGCTGTTTTTGAAACCATGACATACCTGTCCGGCGCTGCAGGGGAATGCTACTGTGTTTTTAAATCTGTGGAACTCCTGTATCTTCTCTGTTCCGGGACGTTTGATTCGGATCATCTGAAGCGTGAATCTGAAGGGATATCCCCAAGAACCCTAAAAATAAAGGATTATATGCTGGAACATCTGTCAGAGAAAATGACAATTCAGCTGCTTTGCAGAAAATTCCTGGTTTCCCCTACTTTTTTAAAAGAGAATTTTCGCCGTGCCTATGGGGTACCGATCCATACCTGGCTGATTCAGCAGCGCATAAAACGTGGGCGGGAACTGCTCTGTACTACGCAAATGACGATCCGGGAAATTGCGCAGGCTGTAGGGTACGAGAGCATCAGTCAGTTTCATACGGCGTTTAAAGGGTATTATGGAATGGCTCCCGGCCAATACAGAAAAATGTCGGAAACCATAAGCTGGCGTCCGTTTTGGTAATGATTCTTATCTGGGACTTTGATATAATATTCAGGAATTTTAACAGCCTGACTGATGAAGAAGGAGTGATTTCGATGAAGAAACATCGTTTTTGGGCCTGGTGCGCTGTGATCTGTATGATTATGGCCCTGATCACCGGTTACAGAAGGAAATAAACAGAGAAAGGAAGTATTATAATGAAAATCTATACAAAACTGGCTCTTTTTTTGGGTGGTGTATTGTTCGGATCCTTCGGGATAAAACTGTTGTCCAGCAAAGAGGCGAAGAAAACCTATATTCATGTGGTGGCCGCCGGGCTGCGTATGAAAGATTCGGTTATGCAATCTGTAACTACAGTACAGGAAAATGCTTCGGATATTCTGGCTTCTGCTAAAGAACTGAATGAGGAGCGTGAGAAAAAAGAAGCTGAGGAAGCTGCCGCTGCCAATCTGGAGAGCGAAGAGGCCTGAGATATTCGGGGGAGCCGCAAGTACGGCTCTCTTTTTTTGAAAACTTTGCGGTAGGATAAAATCGCTTTGCAGGATCTCGCTGCCACGGAATGGAAAAGTCTGGAAGGAGAAAATTATGAACGCAACCATATTACATGAATGTCAGGGCCGCATACGGTTGAAACTGCGGCAGAAGAAAATGACGCTTACACAGGCAGATCTTCTGGAAACATGGCTGGAGGGAAAACCATGGGCACGGCAGGTTACTGTCCATGAACGTACCTGCTGCGTGATTTTGTATTATGAAGGAAACCGGCAGACTGTGCTGAATGAAATACGGCGTTTTTCCTGGGGGGAGGCTGAACAGAGTGTTGCGCTGCCCGCCCACAGTATGCGGAAACTGAACCGGGAATTTGAGGAAAAGCTGGTGGGAAAGATACTTTGCAAAGCCGCCTGTACGTTGTTTCTTCCACCGCCTCTGCGGATTGTCCGTACGCTTTGGCATTTGATCCCTTTTGTGCGGCGGGGGCTGCAATGTATCTTTCAACGCCGTGTCAGGGTAGAGATGCTGGATGCTCTGTCCCTGGTTATTTCTGTCTGCAGAAAAGATTTCGGAACAGCCGGTATGGTGATGTTCCTGTTGGAAATCGGTGAATTGCTGGAGGAGTGGACACGGAAAAAATCGGTAGAAGATCTTGCGCGGTGTATGTCTCTGAATGTGGATCGGGTCTGGGTACGCACAGAACAGGGGGAGGTGCTGATGCCTGTGTCCCAGGTTCAGCCAGGGGATGTTGCGGTGGTACGTGCCGGTGGAATGATTCCCATGGATGGCCAGGTGCTGGAAGGAAAAGTTACTGTTAATCAGGCATCCCTTACAGGAGAATCTGTTCCGATTCCAAAACGGCCTGGCGGGATTGTTTATGCAGGCACTGTAGTAGAAGAAGGCGAATGCGTTTTTGAAGTGAAACAGATTTCAGGTCAAAGCCGTTATGATCAGATCATCCATATGATTGAAGAATCGGAACAGATGAAGTCAGAAGCGGAAAACAGAGCGTCTAATCTTGCTGATAAGCTGGTGCCGTATACTTTTGCAGGCAGTATCCTGAGCTTTATTCTTACCCGAAATGTGGCCAGGGCGTTGTCTGTGTTGATGGTGGATTTTTCCTGCGCACTGAAGCTGGCCATGCCGCTGGCTGTACTTTCCGCCATGCGGGAGGCCGGAAAAGCCAATATTACCGTCAAAGGCGGTAAATTTCTGGAAGCGGTGGCTTCTGCTGATACGATCGTTTTTGATAAAACGGGAACGCTGACTCACGCAACTCCAAAGGTGGTACAGGTCATTCCTTTTGGTGGAAAGGATGAAGCGGATATGCTGCGGCTGGCTGCCTGCCTGGAAGAACATTTTCCCCATTCCATGGCCAATGCAGTGGTGGAGGAAGCGAAGCGCCGGGGACTGAAGCATGAGGAATATCATTCCAGGGTGGAGTATCTGGTGGCGCATGGAATTGTCAGTACAGTCAACGGGGAGAAAGTTATAATTGGCAGCGCCCATTTTGTGTTTGAGGATGAAAAATGCCGGATTCCCGAGGGTGATCAGGAACGTTTTGATGCCCTGCCGCCGGAGTATTCTCATCTGTATTTGTCGGTTGGCGGGCGATTAGCTGCCGTGATTTGCATTTTTGATCCGCTGAGGAAGGAAACAAAAGATATTCTGGAGGCATTACGTGTATTAGGGATACAGCATATTGTTATGCTTACCGGGGATAGTTACCGGACTGCCTCTGCTATTGCAGCCCAGGCCGGGGTAGATGATTTCCGCGCTGAAGTACTTCCGGCAGATAAGGCGGATTATGTGGCCCGACTCCGGCGGGAAGGACATACAGTTCTGATGGTGGGTGATGGGATCAATGATTCCCCGGCACTGTCCGAGGCGGATGCCGGCATTGCCATCAGCGACGGCGCGGCCATTGCGCGGGAGATTGCGGATATTACGATTGCGGCTGACAATCTGTGGGAACTGGTGGAATTGCGCCGGATTTCCATGGCGCTTATGAAGCGAATCCAATCGAATTATCGCTTTGTCATTGGTTTTAATGGAACTCTGATTGCTCTCGGGGTTGCAGGAGTGCTTTCTCCTGCTGCTTCTGCCACACTGCATAATCTCTCTACTTTGGGAGTCAGCCTGCGAAGCATGAGCAGTCTGGCTTCTCAGTTGCCGTATGTACAGAGGAAAGCAGAGAAGGAATCATCTCCTATGTTGTCTGGTGGAAAGGATGCGCGGCAATAATGGAGACTGCCAACGCACAGGGAAATCCCTTCTGATTCAGATTTGAAACGGAAGGGGTTTTCATTATTTTTCTTTTCCGGCATCGGTTATATCTCCTCCGCAATCTGCCGTGCTACGTAAATCCCGCTGGCGGAAGCATGGGACAGAGAATGTGTGACACCGCTTCCCAGCAGGTTGGACAGGCGGGCAATGCTCTCTCCGTACCCATTGCTGCCGCGGAAAGGTTCGGAAAAATGCTTGGCTACTAAAAGCGCGAAGTTTGTATTTTCTGTCTGATGGGCGGGATCTTCGTAGCTGTGTTCGTTGACAGTGAGAATATGATTGGTATTCTCAGTGACCACAATACCGTGAGGATTCATGCAGAAAGTCCGCACGTTGTCTTCAAATTTTTCTGTGCGGTAAACGATCTTGCTCTCATACAGCCCATCGGTGAGATGGGGAAAATGACGGCGGGGAGTTCGACCCGCACGCCCAGGTCTACCCGGTTGGATTTCGTGGGGATATCCAGGTCTTTGCAGACCTGTTCCCATTTTATGGATTATGAAAACTTTACGAAGGTGATCCGCCAGGCGGCGCAGAGCGCACATAAGCGGCTGCGCCAGGTGGAGTACAGGACACAGGCGGCTGACCATCCGATTCTATGGGCGGCGGATGAGAGTTATTATCTGAGGTTTTATATTTTATAACTTATCGCAAAATGGTGTAGTGTCAGGATACAAAAATAAAAATGGTGTAGTACATGGACAGGAACCTGAAACCATATAATCGAATTACTATGACAAAGACCAAAAGAGCATAAGTTAAATATTTCTAAAATAGAAAGCCCTGACAGTTAATTGTAAAACTGACAGGGCTTTTTCGCCTTGGTGCGCCTGGCGGCGCACGTTTCTTAAGGGTGCAAGTCCCAAGTCTGCCCGGTAGCGGGAAAGACATAGCCGAAGGCAAGGGTGTCCATCGTGAGGTGGAATCTGAAGGAAGCTGGATGTGGGG
>CALWGM010000103.1 GCA_944380065.1 uncultured Lachnospiraceae bacterium | reverse complement strand
TTTGGTCTGAGAAAATCAGACGGATTGCCGCTGTGGCGGAATTGGCAGACGCACTTGACTCAAAATCAAGCGGGTAACACCGTGCCGGTTCGAGTCCGGCCAGCGGCATTTTTATGACAGCTCTTTGGTTTATGGCCAGGGAGCTTTTTTCGTTCCGGAAAAGTCCCGCTGCCGGGAGCGCAGGGAACCGTGACCGGGACTTCTCCGGGGGCAGGATATGTCTCATCAGTTTTTGTTATAACATAAGTAGAAAAAACTGGTTGAAATTCATTTTGTTTGTTGTTACACTCTTCAGGCAGAAAATCTGCAGGATATCAGATATGACGAGAGAAAAGAAGGGAGATTCAGTTATGGCGGAGACAACACAGCACAAAGAGGCAAATGCAGGCCCGCTGGGGCTGCTGGGATTTGGCATGAGCACGATTCTTTTGAACCTGCATAATTCAGGTGTGATCGAGCTGTCCATCGTGATTCTGGCAATGGGGATCTGTATGGGAGGACTGGCGCAGATCATTGCCGGGATCATGGAGTTTAAAGCGGGCAATACGTTTGGCGCGACGGCGTTTACCGCGTATGGTCTGTTCTGGTGGACACTGGTACTGATCCTGCTGACGCCGTTCGGGCAGGAGGCGGACGGAAAATCCATGGGCTTTTATCTGCTGCTCTGGTGTATTTTTACTGTATTTATGTTTATCGGCACCATGAAAGCCAATCATGCGACACAGATCGTATTCGGAAGCCTGGCGATCCTGTTTTTACTTCTGGCGCTGGATCATTTTACCGGATCTGCCGTGATCGGCCTGATTGCCGGGATCGAAGGCATTTTCTGCGGCGCTTCCGCGATTTATACCGCAGTAGCCGGTATTGTGGATGGCGAGTTCAACCGTCCGATCATGCCGGTATAAGCCAACAAAAAAAGAAGCTGATTTTACAGGACTGCAGCCTGCGGGAACAGGAGTATCCCGGCAGGCTGTTTTTCTTTGTGTCGGAGAAAGGCCGGGGGGCACCGCTGCCGGAATCGGGGCAAACCGTGACAATTCACAGTTTTTTCATATGAGATTCCTCATTTTCCCTCTTGCAAAACCCAGTAGCATGGTATATCATACAGGTGTTAGCACTCGAAGAATAGGACTGCTAACAAAAACAGAGAGAAACAATGCATGATTTTGTCTTTTGTGCCATACAATGCAGGACAGGAGGAAACAAATGATAGTATTACCGGTTTATGATATGATGATTCTGCCTGGCGTGATTTTCTATTTTAAAAAGGATGTTCTGTCTTTCATGCCAGTCAAGGAATATAAGGAGGACGAGGATGTTTTATTCCTTGTCCAGAAAGAGGATAAGAAAAAGACGGAACTGAAGCCGGAGGATTTTCACAGGATCGGGCTGGCAGGCAAGATCGAGAATGTGGATGATGAGGGCAATGTGAGCATCCGGGTAACCGACCGGGTGGCGGTGGAGGACATTGAGGGCCAGGACGGCATTTTTACGGCTGACGCCAGCATCTGCCCGATGGTGGATGACCTTCCGGAGGAGGAGCGCAGGGAGATGTACAAAGAGACGAAGCGCAGCCTGCTCCAGTTTGTACAGGGATTTCAGTGGGGCGTGGTGGCGCGCTCTTTTATCCAGCACTGGCATACCCTCTCGGAGATTATCTGCGCAGTATCTTCCTATATGCACCTGGAACCGGAGGACAAATACCGGATTATTGCCACGGATTCCGAGCGCCAGCGGGCGGAGCTGATCCAGCATTCCATTTATGAATTTATCGAGCTGGCAAAGGTCAGCGGCGAGGCGGAGAACGCGCAGAAGGAGACCAATGAGAAGGCCTACCGGGAGGCGGCGCTGAAAAAACAGATTTCCTTCCTGCAGCAGGAGCTGGATGAGATGCACCCGGAAAATGTTTCGGATGTGTCCAAATTTGAGAAGAAAATCGCGGAATCCGGGATGAATCCGGAGGCTGAGACGGAAGCGCGGAAGGTCTTGAACCGGATGAAACAGGAGGGCAAGGACAGCCATGAGTATGGCATGCTGTACGATTATCTGGATTTTGTGACCTCCCTTTGCTGGAAAAAGGCGCAGCCGGAGGAGATTGACTTAAAAGAGGCGGAGGAGGTGCTGGATGAACAGCACTACGGCCTGAAAAAGGTCAAGGAGCGTATCATCCAGCAGATCGCGGTGATGGCCCTGAACAGAAAGCAGTCCGGCTCCATCCTGCTGTTTGTGGGCGCCCCCGGTACAGGGAAAACCAGTATCGGCCAGAGTATTGCCAGGGCGCTGCACCGGGAATATGTCCGCATCAGCCTGGGCGGCATCCGCGACGAGGCGGAGATCCGCGGACACCGGCGTACATATATCGGCGCGATGCCGGGGCGGATCATGGAGGGCGTGAAGCGCAGCGGCGCCTCCAATCCGGTGATCGTGCTGGACGAGGTAGATAAGCTGGCGCGGGAATATAACGGCGACCCGGCCAGCGCCCTTTTGGAGGTGCTGGATCCGGAGCAGAATTTCAGTTTTACGGATCATTATATGAATGTGCCCTACGACCTGTCTGATGTGCTGTTCGTATGTACCGCCAATGTGACAGACACGATTCCGGAGCCTCTTTTGAACCGGATGGAGGTGATCTCCTTCCCGGGATACACGGCGGTGGAGAAGTTCCAGATTGCCAGGAAGCATCTTCTTCCCAAGGCAATGGAGGCCATGGGCATTAAAAAATCTGCGCTGAAGGTGACCGATGAGGCGATTGAGACGATCATCAGCGAATACACGGCGGAGTCCGGCGTGCGGGGGCTGAAAAAGCAGATGGATGTGCTGTGCCGCCATGCGGCAGTGAAGTTAGTGAGAGGCGACCAGAAGAGCATTACGGTGAGCGCGAAGCGCCTGCCGGAGTTCCTGGACGGCAGGGGGATCCGCCATGACAGGCGGATGGAGGATGCCCGTCCCGGCGTTGTCACCGGCCTAGCCTGGACGCAGGCAGGGGGCGAGATCCTCTTTATTGAGACGTCAGCCGTGGAGGGCTCCGGACAGCTGATCGTTACCGGCCAGTTAGGGGACGTGATGCAGGAGTCGGTACAGATCGCCCTGACCCTGGTGCGGTCCATGTATCCGGAGGAAACCGCCGGGTGGGATAAGAAAAATATCCATGTCCACGTCCCGGCAGGGGCAGTGCCGAAAGACGGTCCCTCCGCAGGTGTGACGATCACGACGGCGCTGGCGTCCCTGGCGCTGCAGAAAACATTGCCGACAGACATTGCCATGACCGGCGAGATCTCGCTCCGGGGCGGCGTGATGCCCATCGGAGGCCTGCCGGAGAAGCTGATGGCAGCCCAGCGGGCCGGTATCCGGAGGGTGCTGATTCCCTGGGAGAACCAGGAAGACCTGGAGGATGTGGCGGAGGAAGTAAAGAAGGAATTGGAGATCAGGCCGGTGAAGCGGGTGGAAGAGGTTCTGGCTTACCTGCAGTAAAAGAGCAGGGGCTTTCTTTTGCCTGTACACGAAGGGAAAGATCTGATATAATAGAAGCGCTTAGCGAGGTATTTGTTTCCGATGAAGAAGGAGGCGGGTTATGGATAAAATTTGCAGACACTGCAATCTGATCTGGCACAATGCGGACGATATACATTTCTGTACCACCTGCGGCAGGCCGCTGGAAACGGTGAGCCAGGGAGGCGGCGATGGACAGAACAGCCAGCAGGAAGGTCAGGGGAATCCCTATGGAGGCGATCCGGGCAACCAGTATGGAGGCAGCCAGGGCAACCAGTATGGGGGCCAGGGAAATCCCTACGGAGGCGGGAATTACCAGTACGGAGGCCAGTATCAGGGCTCTCCGTATGGCGGACAGCGCAGGGAGATCCCCCGCAGCAGCATCATCGAATCGTATAAGAAATTCTGGACCCAGTATTTTGATTTCAATGGACGTACCAGACGGTCGGATTACTGGCAGGTAGTTCTGGTGAATGTGATCATTGGCGTGATTCTGGCTGCGTTTAGCAATATCCCTTTTATTGGGCTGCTGTTCCAGGTATTATCGGTTATCTATTCGCTGGCGGCACTGATTCCGGGGATTGCGATCTGCGTGCGCAGGCTGCACGACATCGGCAGATCAGGGCTGTATTACCTGTTCATCCTGATTCCTTTCGTGGGGGCGATCATCCTCCTTGTCTGGTTTGTGACGGATACGGAGCCGGGAGAAAGCTATGGGAAGAATCCCAAATGGGAGTATGATTAAGATCAGAAAAGAAGGCTGCGGAGCCCATGTAAGGCCCCGCAGCCTTTTAGTTTTTCAGATTGCAGCAGGCTGCATGCGAAAATTACCTGGCGATGATCAGGGAATAGTAGCCTGCGTCGTCCGGGATTTCCTCTGTTCCGTAATAAACATGCTCGTTCGGCATTCCGCAGTTTTCCACCATGACGACATGTTTGCCGCTGGTACGCAGCAGCTCCTTGACCTGGTTCATCTTGCTGCCGGATTTCATCAGGATATAGTTCCCGTCCTGGCCCAGGGACTGGGACAGCCGGTGGGCGGCAGGAATAATATGCAGCGGTTCGTTCCACTCCGCCAGGGAAATATTTGCCCGGGCAGCGGCGGCGCAGAAGGACGGGATACCGTTGACCAGCTCTGTCTGATAGCCTCTGTCCGCAATCCGTTTCTGGACATAAAGGAAGGTGGAATAGATGGTGGAATCCCCCAGGGTGAGGAAGACCACATTCTGTCCCTGCTTCAGACAGGCCTCCACCTGGTCGGCGGCAGCCTGGTGGCTGCGCTCCATTTCCTCCCGGTCGCGGATCATCGGCATGGCAACGGAAAGAAGGGTTTTGTGTTCCAGTTCCGGCACAGCCTGTACGGCGATTTTATAAGCAACGGTATCCTTTGCCTCGGATCCGGGAAGTGCGATCACTTCATTCTCGCGGATCAGGCGGACTGCCTTTAACGTCATCAGCTCCGGATCCCCGGGGCCGACGCCTACTCCATATAATATTCCTGACATAATCATGCTCCTCTTTTTTGTTTGATCATTTCCAAAATTCCTCTGAAGATTATAAACGAAAGCGCCCGCTCCCGTCAATGGGAGTCTATTTTTCTTTCAGCGCATAGGCCAGATTCACAGCGTGGTCGGAGCAGCGTTCAAAGTCTGTGACCAGATCGGAGAAAATAACTCCCGCCAGCGGGTCGCAGGCGGAGCTCATCAGACGCTCCACATGGCTGTTGATCAGAGCTGTTTCCTGGCTGTCCACGGTATGCTCGATTGCCTCCATCTCATCCAGGCGGGAATAATCTTCCGTGGAAAAGATCTGCAGCGCCAGCCGGACAGAGCGGATCGTGTTCTGCGCCATTTCCTGCAGTTCTCCGGCAGCTTCCGGGGACATCTCCGCTTTTTTGGCCTTCAGCTGTTCCATATATTCCACAATATTCTCCGCGTGGTCGGAAATCCGTTCAATATCTGTGGTGGCGATGGTCAGCAGGGACAGCCGCCGCAGGTGATCCACCGTCAGGTCCGCGTCGCGGAGGCGGACAATGGCGTCTGCGATCAGATGGTTGAGGGCGTTGACGGTTTCTTCGCAGTCCCTCACCTGCTGTGCCCGGGTCAGATCCTTCTCAAAAAAGCAGTCGACGGCATTCTGCAGATTGTCCGCGGCGATCCGTCCCATCCGGGAAATCTCCAACTGTGCCTGGTGCAGGGCAACGCCGGTGGGCACCCGGGAGAACTGGGTCATATAGACCAGATTGCGGTCTTCCCGGTTTTTGGTTTCCTCTGGCTTTAACGGGATGATCTTATAGACGATCTGGATGATCTGTCTGGTGAAGAAGATCTCGATGCAGACGGCGATAATGGCGAAAATCGTATGGGTATTGGCAATCTGCCGTCCGATATCCGCCGGGGACAGGCTCTGGATAAAATCCGGGATCTGCGGGAAAATGTTGATCAGCACGATCAGGATCCCTGCCCGGAACAGGTTGAATACCAGATTCAGGATGGCGCTCCGTTTCCCTTCCCGGTTGGCAGTCAGGCCGGCCAGCAGGTTGGGCGTTACAGAACCGATGGCGGCGCCGATCACCAGATAAACAGAAACATCATAGCTTAACAGTCCCTGTACGGCAAAGGCCTGAAAAATAACGGTAGACGAAGACGAGCTCTGCAGCAGCGCGGTAAACGCCACGCCGAAGACAAGCGCCAGCGCCGGATTGTTCAGCTGTGACAGGAAATCGGAAAAAGCCGGGCTCTCCGCCAGAGGGGCAATGGCCGATTTCATCAGGGTAATTCCCTCAAACAGCATACCAAAGCCCATGATGACGGAACCGATATGTTTGATCAGGTTTTTTTTGAAAAACAGGTACATCACGGCGCCGCCGAACAGAAGCAGCGGCGCGAAGGTGCTGATATCAAAAGCGGTGATCTGGGCCGTGATGGTGGTACCGATGTTGGCGCCCATGATGACGCC
>CALWGM010000102.1 GCA_944380065.1 uncultured Lachnospiraceae bacterium | reverse complement strand
CATGCTGCATCAGCCCGCCGATAAAATAATAGCCTTCCCGGCTGAGTTTGTACCGGTCAGAAGGATCGGAAAACAAGTTGCGCCCGTCTTTGGACAGGGACATATTTATATGCATCCCGGAACCGTTGGCGTCCGATTTGGGCTTTGGCATAAAAGTGGCATGCATGCCGTGGCGTTTGGCAATCGTTTTTACCGCCAGCTGAAAGGTCACCACATCATCCGCTGCCTGCAGGGCCGGAACATACTTAAAATCAATCTCATGCTGTCCCGGCGCGGCTTCGTGATGGGAAGCTTCGATCTCAAATCCCATATCCTCTAAGGTCAGAACCATATCGCGCCGGGCGTTCTCGCCCAGGTCATTTGGTCCCATCTCAAAATAGCCCGCCGTCTCATCCGTTTCCGTGGTGGGGCGGCCACTGTCATCCGTGTGAAATAAAAAGAACTCACACTCCGGCCCGATCTCACACTCATAGCCCAGCTCATGCAGCTGCGCCACTGCCCGTTTTAACACATAGCGGGGATCCCCCTCAAAAGGAGTCCCGTCCGGGCGGCAGATATCGCAGATAAAGCGGGCTACTTTTCCCTGCTGCGGCCTCCAGGGAAAAATCGTAAATGTATCCAGATCCGGATGCAGATACAAATCTGATTCCTCGATCCCCACAAATCCCTCAATGGAAGACCCGTCAAACATACACTGGTTGTCCAGTACCCGTTCCAGCTGGCTGCTGGTCACAGCCACATTTTTCAGGTTCCCGAAAATATCCGTAAACTGGAGGCGGATAAATTCCACATCCTCCTCTTCAACCATCTGAATGATATCCTGTCTGGTATATCTGCTCATCATTTCCTCCTCGCTTTGCTTCTGCAATTTTTATTTTGGGGCAGACCCGGCCCCCGGGACAGTCTCAGCCTTCCGGCCGAAAGCAAAAATGCCGGCAAAAATCCCCTCTTCAGACATCTTTGCCGGCTGCTCCTTCATCATATTCCATATTTTCCTGCCGGACGGGATGCCCCGCCGGCTTTTTTATTTTACCACAGGAAATTTCTTTTTTCCAGATAAAACTTCCGCGTTCTAAAATTTCAGCCGGTGAATCGCTGCCTTTCCCTCCTTCTGTACGCCTCTGGCATAGGAAAATTCCGGATAGCCAAATCCAATAGCCACCCCGATATGATGATCCTCCGGGATTTTTAACAGCGCCTTCACCTCCGGCAGAGTGTCAAGGATATTTAAGGGAAACCGCAGGATCACCGCCCCTAACTTCCTGGCTGCGCACATCAGTTCAAAATACGTGCTGGCAATCGTCACATCTTCCTTTCCGCTCCCGATCTTTTCCGGCACGTGGGCGATAAACAGGTGGGGAGCCGAACAGAACAGCATATCGCCGTTCATGGCCTGCCCCTCCCGCTCCACCATAATCCGGTAGGACTCCTCGTCAAAGGTGCGGGGATAAATCCCCCGGTCCGCCTGCTCCTGGGTCTTCTCCCGCAGGAGCTTCCGGAACTTTTTCATCTCTTCCTTATCGTCAATGACCGTATATTCCACCTTCTGCTTGTTCCCGCCTGTGGGCGCGTTTTCCAGCACCTTCAGCATCTGTCCGATCACCGCCGGATCCACATTCCTGTCCTGGAAATGCCGGCAGGACCGGCGGCCGGCGATCAGGGAATCCAGCAGACCGGATACATCTTCCTTCACCATCGGCAGGCTGTCCTCCGGCCGTTTCCCAAAAACGGAAATGGCTCCTTCCGGACAGACAGCCAGACAGTGCTGACAGCCCCAGCACCCATACCAGTCGATGGATTTCACCTCATGGATGGCCGCTTTGTGTTCCCCATCCAGATAGATCAGCATGGCCGGGCAGGCCCTGACGCACAGGCCGCAGCCCACACATTTTTTCTCATCCACAGTAAATCTCGTCCTGTTTTCCATATCCTAATCCCATCCTTTCCCAGCATAGCCGGCAGCAGCGTCCTGCCGCCGCGTTTCTCTTTCTCATTCTTCCGCTCCGTTTCCCTTCCGGCAAAACTGCAGCACCTGGTCAAATGCCATGGATCCTCCAAAAAGATCCAGGGCGCTTCCCACCGTTACATGCAGATGATCCTGTCCCCATTCCTTCAGCTGTGCCAGATGCGAAAAACTCCCCACGCCTCCGGCGTAAGTGACGGGAATCCGTTTCCATCCGCCCAAAAGCTCCACCAGCTCCCGCTCAATACCGGAGGCCTTTCCCTCCACATCCACTGCATGAATCAGGAACTCATCTGCAAAGGAGGAAAGCCGGTCAAGCAGTTCTGTGGTAATCCGTTCCTCTGTGAACTTCTGCCAGCGGTCAGTAACGATATAATAGGCGTTATCCATCATTCCCCGGTCTGCATCCGGGGCCGGGAGCGCCTTCCTCCGGCAGCTCAGATCCAGAACCAGGCGCTCCCGGCCGGTAACCGCCAGAAGCTTTTCCAGATTCCCATAATCCACCCTGCCGTCCCGAAACACATAGGAAGTCACGATCACATGGCTGGCACCCGCCTCTAAAAACTCCTGCGCATTGTCCGGCGTAATACCGCCGCCCACCTGCAGCCCGCCGGGATATGCCCGGAGCGCCCGCAGCGCCTGTTCCTTTGTTTCCATATAATAGGGAGAATCCTTCGCGTTCAGCAAAATCACATGCCCTCCCCGGATCCCCCTGCTCTTATAAAACTCTGCGTAAAACGCCGCATCCTGCCCGGAAACAAAATTTTCCGCGGCGCTGTCCTGCCCGTCCCGCAGGGATCCGCCTACAATCTGCTTTACTTTCCCATTATGGATATCAATGCACGGCCGAAATTCCATCACCTGTTCCTCCCTGTTGTTCCGGCAGCGCCGGGATATTTGCAGATCCGCATCAAACACCCTTTACCGTCGGAAAATACTCTGTTCCCAGCGTACCATACTTCCGGAAAAAATAAAAGCAAACCTTTGTGAAAAGTCGTTGACATTGGAGAACAATGTCATTATAATGAGGAAAACAAATTCAGGGTTCTGTCTTTATCAGACGGACATTTGCTTTTACAACGAAAAACCGCTTCTCTGTTTTTCGTTTTTTATTACTGACAGCTTTATTAATTTCTATCATGATCATCACACAAACGGGAGGAAAAGACATGGCAAAAATCATTGGCGAAGGCATTACATTTGACGACGTATTACTGGTTCCGGCTTATTCCGAGGTAACCCCCAATATGGTAGACCTCACCACCAGACTGACAAACAGGATCACTCTGAATATTCCTATGATGAGCGCCAGCATGGACACCGTTACAGAGCACAGGATGGCGATCGCCATGGCTCGTCAGGGCGGTATCGGCATCATCCATAAAAATATGTCCATCACAGCCCAGGCCGAAGAGGTCGATAAGGTAAAACGTTCCGAGAACGGCGTTATCACCGATCCCTTCTCCCTTCCTGCAGACGCGACCTTAAAAGATGCCGACAACCTGATGGCCAAGTTCCGGATTTCCGGCGTGCCGATCACAAAGGAAGACGGCACACTGGTCGGTATTATTACCAACCGCGACCTCAAATTTGAAACAGACTTCAGCAAGAAAGTCAGCGAATGTATGACCAGTGAAGGCCTGATCACAGCCAGAGAAGGCATTTCCCTGGATGAAGCCAAAGCCATCCTTGCAAAATCCAGAAAAGAGAAACTCCCCATTGTGGATGAGAATTTCCGGTTAAAGGGACTGATCACCATCAAGGATATCGAAAAACAGATCAAATATCCTTTATCCGCAAAGGATTCCCAGGGACGTCTGCTCTGCGGAGCCGGCGTCGGCATCACCCATAACATGATGGAGCGTGTGGAGGCGCTGGTAAAAGCCCATGTTGACGTGATCGTTGTGGATTCCGCACACGGACATTCCCTGAACATCCTGAAGGCAGTCCGCCAGATCAAGGATACTTACCCGGATCTGCAGGTGATTGCCGGAAACGTTGCCACAGGAGCGGCTGCCAAAGCGCTGATCGAGGCCGGCGCTGACGCAGTGAAGGTGGGCATCGGGCCTGGATCCATCTGTACCACCCGTGTGGTTGCCGGCATCGGCGTTCCGCAGATCACAGCCATCATGGACTGCTATGCCGTAGCGAAAGAGTACAACATCCCGCTGATCGCAGATGGCGGCATCAAATACTCCGGAGATATGACCAAAGCGCTGGCTGCAGGAGCCAATGTCTGCATGATGGGTTCCATGTTTGCCGGCTGCGATGAGGCTCCCGGTGATTTTGAACTGTATCAGGGCCGTAAATACAAGGTATACCGCGGCATGGGTTCCCTGGCAGCGATGGAAAACGGCAGCAAAGACCGTTACTTCCAGGAAGATGCCAAAAAGCTGGTTCCCGAAGGTGTGGAAGGACGTGTGGCCTATAAGGGCAGCGTAGAGGATACCATCTTCCAGTTAGTGGGCGGTATCCGCTCCGGTATGGGATACTGCGGCGCAGCGACGATCCAGGAGCTGACAGACAAGAGCCAGTTCGTGAAGATCACTGCCGCTTCCCTGAAGGAGAGCCATCC
>CALWGM010000101.1 GCA_944380065.1 uncultured Lachnospiraceae bacterium | reverse complement strand
TGGGCGATCCCTGCCCGAAGATCCGCAAGATTCTCACCCAGAATGATTTTCTGGCGGAGACAGAGACATTTTCCTGCAAGGGAAGTTTCAAATTCATCGCCAAGGGACATCCCAATGCGGAGGATCTGGGAAACGCAAGAGCCTTCGCCCGAAAATGGATGCAGGATCCCGAATAGGATTTTTCTCTGTTTTTCACAGAAAAAAGCTGAAATCGAGCGGTTTTTACTTGAATTTTGCCTGAAAAAGGGTACAATAAAAGAGTAAGGCAGCTGTCAAAATCACTGCTGCAGAAAAATCATATACACTTTGGAGGTAACTGACCCATGTTCAGCAAACTGATTCAGAAATTAAAAGAAAATCCCAAGACCATCGTATTCACAGAGGGTACCGATCCCCGTATCCTGGAAGCATCTTCCCGTTTACTGGCCGGAACCTTCCTGAAACCGATCTTAGTGGGAAATGTGGAGGACGTAAAGGCTGCCGGAGAAGCTGCCGGTTATAATATCAACGGAGCAGAGATCATCGATCCCGAGACCTACGATAAGATGGATGAGATGGTAGACGCCATGGTTGAGCTCCGCAAGGGCAAAATGACTGCAGACCAGTGCCGCGAGGCATTAAAGCACAGCAACTATTTCGGAACCATGCTGGTAAAGATGGGCGTTGCTGACTGTCTGCTGGGCGGCGCTACATATTCTACCGCAGATACCGTTCGTCCGGCCCTGCAGCTGATCAAGACCAAACCCGGCAACAAGATCGTATCTTCTGTATTCATCCTGGTTCGTCCGGCCGCTACCGGTAACAACGAAGTACTTGCCATGGGTGACTGCGCCATCAATATCAAGCCCACCGAGGATGATCTGGTAGAGATCGCGATTGAGGCTGCGAACTGTGCAAAGGTCTTCGGCGTTGACCCGAAGGTTGCTTTCTTAAGCTACTCCACGCTTGGCTCCGGCAAGGGCGAGGATGTTGACAAAATGCGCAATGCCTGCGCGAAGGCAAAAGCTGCCGCTCCGGATCTTGCCATTGACGGCGAGCTTCAGTTTGACGCTGCGGTATCTCCTGCAGTTGCCAGGACAAAATGCCCGGATTCCGCGGTTGCCGGACATGCCAACACCTTTATTTTCCCGGATATCAACGCCGGAAATATCGGTTACAAGATCGCTCAGCGTCTTGGTAACTTCGACGCTTACGGCCCGATCCTGCTGGGCTTAAATGCTCCCATCAACGATCTGTCCAGAGGCTGCAACGCGATGGAGGTTTACTCTATGGCTATCATTACTGCTGCATTAAGCTAAATCGCTATTACAACAGGGAGTTTCGATAGGAAAAGGACGGTTCGGATATCCGGACCGTCCTTCTTTCGTTTCCTGTTTCTCAGCACATATCGCCTGACCGACGGGATTTATCTGCCTTCCGAAGGCTTTTGACTGGCGTAATAGCTGGCGTACATCGCCCGCTCCCGGGCCATTTCCAGATACATCCGCCGTACCGGCCAGTCCCTGTTGGTGGGCGTCAGTACTGCCTTATAATCGATCCGGATTTCCCTCCTGCGAAACTCCATCAACAGACGGTTCATCTGCTTTTCCGTCACATCACACATCACCATCAGGCTCTCCGCCGTCATTCCCTGTCCCGCCAGCACTTTCTCCCTTTCAGCAGAACCAGAAGCGGAAAATCTTTCCTTCTCCAGCTCACCCAGCGTCAGGTGGAAGCAGTCGGCAGGAACCGATATGGCGGTAATCCTCATGGGCGTCAGCGCCTGACGGATCTCCGCCTCATTTCCGCACTGAAATAATAAAACCTTTGCCAAAACTATTTTCCCTCATTTCCATAAACCTTCTTATAATACTGGTCTGCCTGATACAGCGCCGCCACCGTATTGTGCCCCATCACACGGTCTTTCGCCACCAGCGTCGTCACCAGGGCGTCCGAATACCTGTAAAACATGCTGTCATGCCCCACACAGAGTCCCATGAGAATATTCAGATCCGTCCCGGCCGCATTCAGCAGCTTGGCCTGCAGGATCGGGTTGCACATATTGAATCCCACCTTATCACAGCGCTCAGGGATTCCCACGTCCACCTTTCTCTGCGTACCGCACTTGCAGGCTGCGCCATAAACTTCAAATCCGTGGCTGCGGAGCACCTTCGCCAGGATCCGGGACTCCCGCAGCAGTCCCAGGCAGGTAGCCACGCCGATTTTTCTGGCTCCGATCTTCTTCGCGAACTCAATCGTCTCCTCCAGACGGGTCATCTTCAGGTAATTGTCCGCCTCCACCTCCGCAGCGGCAACCGTCACCTTTTTTATGTCCTCTTTTTTATATTCTTTCATTGCGTCCGCCAGCACATCCTGATCCAGATGGGTAGACAGACAAAACTCCGGGAAAGACGCATCTTCCCAGTTACAGTTCCCGATCCCGCAATCCACACAGCTTCTCCTGATGTCATCCATTTTCTGATCCTTCTTTCCTGCTGTTCCCACAGCTTTTCTTCTCTGAATTTATGATACCATACCGCGCCCGGCCAATACGACCCCTGCCTACCCGTCTGCTCTGCCTGTAATGATCCACGGCGCCGGCTGCTGCTCAAAGGAATTTTTCTGATTCAGCTTGGAAACCGATATCTGGATCACTTCGGTATCTTTAATCCCATATTTCTCAAATGTTTTTGAAATATTTGCCGCCACGCCGAAATCCAGCGTGTACACCACAACATTGATCTTCGGATTCAGTTTCGTCAGGCATTCCAGTTCCTGTTCCATGCTGGCCGAAGCCACCATAAATACCAGGGAAGGCACCGGATGTCCCTTCATACTCTCCTCATCCACATGGTCGATCACCTGAATATTATGGAGACCGAAATGATCGATATTATCCTCCATGGTAGCCCGGTCGTCCTTGTTATACTCCACCGCCAGTACAGATCCCTCAATGGCGATAATACCAGCCTCAATGGCGATACTCTCCCCGCTGATCACGCAGATATCATCCTGACGGCCCACCTGCATCTTATTCAGGATCACTGCCCGGATCTCGCTTCCCACATAATGGATGGAGCCACGGCGGAAATTCTGGTTATCCATGCCAATCTTATAGGTATTGCGTGCGTTGGGATTTACGATCAGCATCCCGGCTGACGCATTGATCCCCCGGTTGATCATGTCACAGAGCTTATCTGTCTTTACTTCGCCCTCCGGCTCGGAGCCCTCATTGTACCAGACCTGGCAGTCCCCCAGCCCCGCGTTCCACATCCGGTAAAAAATATCCGGGTTCCCGGCGGCCGTAAACACCAGCACCGCTTTATGGGACTCCACTGTGGGGATCAGGTTCTTATTTTTTCTGGTAATATCGATCATCTTCACCTTTTCCAGGTCGATGGGCGTATTCTTGGAAAAATACTGGAGCCAGGACAAAATAATCTCATTTGTAAAATACTGCTGTTCCATAAAAAAATACCTCCAAATACATAATTTACCTGCTTTTTATTATACACGCTTTCTGAAAACTGCACAATGAAAAATCAGGCTCACTCCCCGCTCATGTTCGGATGCCAGCCGGAACAGTATTCCTGGAGTTGTGACGGAGCCGATAACGGGACGCTATGATTTTGGACTCCATCAAATGCATATGGTTCTCTATCAGAAACCGTATCAGGCCGTACCCGCCTGCCCGCAGCAGATTGCTGTAAGCCAGCCAGACCGCCACGCTGCTTACAGACATCAGCAGTGACCGTTTCAGCCCCTTGCCCAGTGTCCTGTCATGCCCCAGCGTATAAGACTGGAACACAATGTGCGGCAGCTCATCATGGAGCATCTGACGGCAGATACTTTTCAGCGCTTCCGATTTCGTCGCTTTCCCCAGGGCAGTATAATACGACAAAGCGATCATCTCCGCCGTCACCAGCACAGCCGCCTCTGTATAAATCCCCTGGCCGCGGCGGAACTTCCGAAACAGCCGGTCCAGGAAAATACTTTTCCGTCTCTCCACCCCATAATGCGCCAGATACTGCGCCAGATAAGCGGAATGCATATTCTCCTCCTGGATAAACAGACGAACCGCCTCCGGATAAAACGGCTCCTCCTGTTCCCGGGCAAACCTCTGCGCCGCCCGCTGCAGGCTGGTTCCCTCACTCTGCTCCCCCCGCTGAAAGGCAGTCATGGAAGGAAAAATCAGCTGTTTCTCCTCCGGGGAAAGACCGGCTTCCTCTGAAAAATCAATCTGCAGCCTGCGCCCGGCATTCTCCTGAAAATATTTCACCCACTGTTCATAATCATAGTCACAATACCTGCTCCTGCTGATCCTGTGAATCATACATGTACTCCTCACTCTGCCTGTTTCTGCGCTCTCAGGTTCTCCATAAAAGCGTCAAACTCTTCCGTGTCCTCCGCCGACTGTCCACGCACCTTATGGATCGGACGGTCTTCATAACCGTGCTGCAGCGCAGCTGTCAGCCAGCCCATCAGATTATGGATCTCCTCCTGGCGGCAGGCAATGGAGTAGGCCTGCTCGATCCGCGCCAGGTCATAGTCCGCCGCCTTCAGAAGCGCCTTCGCCTCACTGATCTTAATCTTTTCTTCTATAATCTCCAGCACCTGATCCGCCATGCTGTCCAGCTCCTCCGCAGAGGGAACCTTTACCGGATCCTTCGCTGTTTTCTCCACCACGGCATCCTGCCGCGTCACCTCAAAATCAATCCCGTAGATTCTGCCGCCCCGGCCGCCGCGCAGCAGCTGGTACGTCACCTGCAGATCCGACTTCTCATTGATCTCACTGACCGCCACATCCAGCACCCGGCGCTTGAAATCACTCCATTTATCAAAAGACTTCAGCTTTTCATGCACCAGCTCATTGACAATATAATCATAATCGATCTCTTTTTTCTCCAGCTCCCGCTGAATATCCCGATTGATCTTCCCCTTATCATCCTTAATCTGCACCGTTCCCAGGTGCAGCTTCAACTCCGAGACGCCGTACTTGATATGAAACACATTTCCGGTGTTTTTATCGTACTTGGAATGGTAAGCCTTGGAAGTCAGCAGCTCGTACAGACGGTACGACCAGCCGGATCGGAAGGAAAGCATCATCGGTATGTTCAGCATGGTAAAATTCGCCTTCAGGTCGAAGATATAATCCTTGATCTCCGGCTCAAACTTAATCTCCATCGTGCCGGTACCTGATTTATAAGTGACTACGCCAACCAGATTCATACACTGGAAACTGCCGTCCTCCGACTCCACAAACATGGTCCGTCCCGCCAGGGAAGTGGCCACATCCTTCAGGTAAGTGCTCATGGCATTCCCCGTCACATGGAGAACCTGTTTGATCTCCCGGGTCTTTAAGGTGGCCACCGGCCTGCCCTCCTCGTTCAGCGTCACCTTGGTCAGAGCCAGCGCCAGAACCTTATTCTCCAGAAGGGTCGCCCGGTACACAGAAGATATCAGAAAATTACTCTTTTTCAGCATATCCGGAAACATGCTGCAGTCTGTCGTTATGATTTCATCTTTTGCCATTTCTCTCGTTTCCGTTCTCTCATCCTTTTAAAGTATCCTTAATTATGCCGTCAAAAGGCAGATTTGTCAACGGATTTTTCCTCATTTTGTCCATTAAAAAACGCTCTCCCCTCTGCACGCATCCCAAATTTGTCCGTTTCTTTTTTTGGTGTCCCAAATATGTCTGTTTCTTTCTCCTTCATCCCTCCTATAAATGTCCTCTTCTTTCACATCTGGTTCCTAAAAATGTCTGCTTCTTCTGCAAACGATCCTGAAAATGTCCATTTCTTTCCCCCAGGTATCCTAAAAATGTCTGTTTCTTTTAAAATAACAATCCTATTTTTGTCCGTTTCTTATTCTTTGCATCCTATAAAAGTCCTGTTCTTTTTATCCAGGCATCCCATATCTGTCATCATCTTTAAAATCAGACTCCTGTATTTGTCCATTTCTTCATATAAAGAATCCCATATTTGTACACTTCTTTTAAATCCCCGAATTCGGTCCACCTCCCAAAAATGTCCGCTCCTTTATCCTTTTTATCCTATAAATGTCCTGTTCTTTTCGGACAGCTATCCTATATTTGTCCGTTTCTTTTATGTTTCCCGCAAAAATCACGTTTGTACTGCATGTTTCCCTCCTATAAATGTCCATTTCTTAATTTCTGATTGCCTCATTTTGTCTGTCTTTTCCGATAGATATCCCATAAATGTCTGCTTCTTTGTCCTTTTTCTCCTGTATTTGTCCACTTCTTTGCCTTTTTTGCGGCTATTTTTATAACAGACATTTATAGGACCTGTATTTGTCTTGCTCTTGGCCTGTAAATGTCGTATTCTTTTCCCATAGACCGCCGCATCTTGCGTATTTTTCAGCTCCCATAAATGTCTGTTTCTTCACCCATGGGAGGCGTGACCTTTTCCCACGCGCGGCGCTTTCTTCGCCCATAAATGTCCACATAATGTTTTTGAAAAACTCAGAGTTTTCAACACTTTCCGGCATTTTTCGTGGATAATAATAGAAAGAAAGAAACTATGTTGTTTATAAATAATATAAAGTAAGGGAAACCAACAACAGATGGCGCTTTGCCGCTCTCCGTTTCCTAAAATACCCGCCTATGAGAACAACTTCTCCGAAAAGGTCAATACTTCACTTTATTTTTTTTTGTGCTATGATGAGGAAGGGTTACTGTGAACGGAGTGAACAGTAACGAATAAGGTGTCGCTGTGAACATAATGGACCATAACAGAAGGGTCAGTCATTGCACAGCTGCGATGCTCAACACAGGAGAGAGGATTGACGTTTATGGAAAAAGGAATCAAGGTTGTTGCCAGATATTATTATCAGCATGGCTATTTTGTAGAAGCTTCCCAGGAAAATTCCGCTACCGCCAGGGATAGAGATTACTGGCTTTGTCGAAAAAACAGCGCGAAAAAGCTGTACATGTTCAGCAGCCCCTATAGAAATGACCAGGAAGAAGAACACCTGATCCTGAACAGGATTTCTGAAAATATTCAGAAATTTGAGAACCCATCTCCGAATATCCGGTATGCATAGACTTTGATATTACAAAAGCAGCAGAGCCTGTAGCTTAAGCTTCGGCCTGCTGCTTTTCTTTTCTATACCCGGGACTGCCGGATAATCCTTCTGATCACCAGCAAAATTACAACACTGACTGTCAGTATTACTGTGACCATCAACTCCGGTGTATTTCCCGCCAGATCACCTGTCCTGGAAGATGAAACCGTTTCCGGCGGCTCTACCGGTACAGGCGGTTTGGGTGTATACAATTCCATCTTCGGGGAAGCATCCACTTCATACTCCCACCGCCCGTTTTCCTGGAACGGGATACTGACCACAAACGGATTGATCGGATAATAGCCATCTGCAGCATCTTCCTGTACGATCAGATAAAGACCCAGTTCCAGATCTTCAAAAATCAGTTCCCCTTCTGGAGAAATTTCTGTCTGAACGCCCTGCAGATGCTGTGCTTGGGCATATCCCTGAAGTGTCTTTGCGCTGGATGCGTCAGAAAGATGTTCCAGCTTTAGTCCGCAGTTTTTAAATTCTTCTGTGTATACCCAGAAATATTGCCCGTTTTCCTGCCTGAATTCCGCTACCGTATAGAGCGTCAGTGTACCGCCGCCCACCGCGGTATGCTCTTCATCCCTCATGGTGACAGATATGGAACCTGTGCGCCCGGGATCCGGCTTATCCGTTGCCGCCCCATAAACGGGCCGGCAAAAAAGCACAGTCAGCAGTATCAGCAACAGGCTGCAGACCCGGCAAACAGACGCTTTTCCTTTCCACATAAGCTTCACCTCACTTTTTTCTTTTACGGATATGGTTCAAAATCAATATCCCTGTCGCTGCCGCAAATGGCAAAACCGCTGCGGTTCCTGCTGTAAACGGCCGGATTTTCCTTGCATCACCCGCAATATTTTCAGCAGAAATTCCCTGGTTTTCCATTCGCACTCCCCGCACCAGCAGCCGGTGCGAATTGATCCCGTATGGAGTACAGGTCATTAAAGTACAGTAATCCCTGTCCGGTTCTATCTGCAGGGCATCTGTTTCATCCGGCTCTACCACCAGGATCTGGTCCACCTGATACGTCAGCTGCCGGTTCAAAACGGTTATGGTAAACGTATCCCCCTTTTTCAGCTGATCCAGATCTGTAAACAGTCTGGAACTGGGCAGTCCCCGGTGAGCGGAAATCACACTGTGCGTCCCGGCTCCGCCCACGGGTAAACTGCTTCCCTCTAAGTGCCCTGCCGCTATCTGCAGCACTTCAGGGGACGTTCCATGGTAGATAGGCAGTTCGATCTCTAATTTTCCAATCGTCACATATCCCATCACTCCGGTACCGGATACATCCAGCGCATCCTCATACCCGGACACCAGCTCCGGATTATGAAAAGCGCTTTCGCCTTTTTCACGCAGCTGTCTGTTATATCGCTCCGCAGCCTGGAACAGCTCTGTATCATCTTCCTCCGACAGACCTGCCACAGATTCCCTGTATTCTTCGATCGTCCGGGACTGGATTTTCCCATTCCTCCAGCCGCTGATGGATGGATACAATAACAGCGATATGCCTGCCGCCAGAACCAAAACCAAAAGTACCGTTGATAA
>CALWGM010000100.1 GCA_944380065.1 uncultured Lachnospiraceae bacterium | reverse complement strand
CTATGTGGGGCAAATCCGCATCCCTTTAAAGATCGGAAGGGAGTCCCTAAACGAATCGGAACCGGCGTGATTTAACACACCGGTTCCTGCCAAATTTCTTTTTACTTCCTTATGGGACGCTGCATAACGCCCGGGAAACCATGTTTTACTCCTGGATAAATTTGATGGATTCTTCGCTGGCACCGATCTTCAGTGCTGCGATGTATCCGGTTCTGGTACACTGGTCTACTTTTCCGGGATGGATGGCGTCGCCGATCACGTATACCTGTGCGTCGCCGGCTGCTTCCTTCAGGGCGCTGTAGTCTACCGTCTTCATACCAAGGGCGTACAGTACGGTATCTGCCTCCAGCTCCTGAACGCCGTCGGCATTCTCGATCTTCACGCTGTTGGGCGTGATCTCCAGACATTTTGTCTTGGGAAGCATGGCCATATTGTTTTTCTCCATCTCCCAGACCAGAGCCTCGCGGTACATACCGAAGGACTCGTTTGCCACACGGTCGAGCATTTCCACAACAGTTACCTCGTGGCCTGTCTTCTGCAGGTAAAGACCTGTCTCGCAGCCTACCAGACCGCCGCCGATCATCACGATCTTTTTGCCGGGTTCACAGGTGCCGTCATAGACGGACATTGCCTGTTTTGCGTTCTCGATTCCCTTGATCGGAGGGCAGGACGGCAGGGATCCGGTTGCAATCAGAACAGCGTCGGCGCCGAAGTTTTTCACGAATTCCGGCGTTGCTTCTGTGTTCATCAGGATCTCCACATCATGGCGTTTTACCTCGCGGATCATCATATCCTTGAAGTTGCGCAGATCCGGCTTATCGATGTCCACATCGGTGAAATAGAGCAGTCCGCCCAGCTTGTCTGATTTCTCTACCAGGGTGACTTTATGTCCGCGCTCGGACGCGGTGATAGCTGCCTGGATGCCGGCGATACCGCCGCCGATGATCAGAACCTTCTGCGGTCCCTTCTCCGGCGCCGGGAGCTGGTCAATATCAAACGGCAGGTGAGCCATGGGGTTGATGGTACAATGGCCTACATATACGGCAAGCTCCTCGCTGGTGAACGGAAGATCGTCGTAGCCCTCCTCCGGGGAACCGGGGAAGCACTTGTAGCATCTTAAGCAGCGGCGGATCTGAGCCTCGTCGCCGTCCATACATTTCTGAGCGAAATTGGGGTCAGCCAGCATCTGGCGGCCGAAGATGGCGAAGTCAATCTTGCCGTCTGCAATGGCCTGCTCCACCTGCTCCGGAGAGTTGATACCGCCTACAGCGCCCACCGGAAGAGATGTATATTTCTTGACGATGGCAGCCTGCTCGATATTCAGTCCGTGGTCATGGAACATACTGGACTCTGTACCGGATTTTACGGACTCTTCGTAGATACCGCAGGTAATATGGACAGAGGTCAGGTACTGTTCCACCATCTGGATGAACTGCCCGGTTTCCTCCGGGGTGATGCCGCCCGGCTGATGGTCGGTTCCGTCAATACGCAGCTCGAACAGGAAATCCGGGCCTACCGCCTCGCGGATCGCCTTGCAGATCTGGATGGGGAATTTTGCCCGGTTCTCCAGAGAGCCGCCGTATTCGTCGGTACGGGTGTTCATTAACGGGGAAAGGAACTGGGTAAAGATAAATCCGTGTCCGCCGTGAACCAGGATTCCGTCAAAACCTGCTTTCTGCATATAGGTAGCGGCAACTGCAAAATCATTGGCAATCCGGTCCATATCCTCTTTGGTCATGGCGCGTACCGGAACGCCGGCGGAGTTTACGCAGGCAACCGGTCCGATGGCTTCCTGCTGGTCGTTGAACGGAACTTTTTCCTTTCCGCAGTGAACCAGCTCAGCCAGAGCGATACAGTCATGTTTTTTGATGCGGTCTGCATACGTTTTTACCGCGTTGAAGGTATCCATATCCTCTTCCGGTTTTGCAAAATCGAAAGGCTTGAATCCCGGGATACGAACTGCGTCGCGGAAGTTGACGTCTGTCTCACCCAGGATGACGCAGGCGTTTCCGCCTTTTGCAGGTCCCTCCAATTTACGGTAGGATACCTCTGCTGCCATGGGGTTCTGCGCGATCAGGCTGAAGGCCATCGGCGCGCTGACGATACGGTTTTTGTAAACCCTGTTGCCGACTTTCATCGGGCTTAATAAATGTTTGAATTCCATCGTGATCTCCTTCTTTCTTTTTCTATTTTGAACATAAAATGATCAATCGTAACTGTGAACGGAATGCGCGGCAGTCATCAGTCTAAGGCCGGGAACTGGATGTTTTTATATTTCGGCAGCTTTGCAGCAACTTCTTCCCGTTTTTTCGGATCCATGAAGAAGCCTCCCTGGGTCTCTGCGATCTCATCGCAGTGAACGCCGCGGCCTTCCTCTGTGGTACGGTCACGCTCCAGGCCGTTGGAGGCGATGACGAATTTCCATCTGCCGTCCTCGGTGCGCTCCAGGTCGCCGCCTGCGCCGCAGACCACGCATTCTACCGGATATTGCAGACCCTTCCACTGGGGTTCGCCCAGGCAAAGCGCATTGCTGTGGCAGTTGGGGCACCATCCGTAGTCCGGATCGCCCAGCCATTTCCGGTCTTCCGGTCTGGTTTCCAGCGCTTTCATGACATTAACGCCGATCTCTCTTGCGCGGGCAATCTTCTCATCATATAACAGAACCTGTGCCGGAGCCGGAACCTGTGTGGCCATGTACATGTCCACGATCTTGAAGCTGTTGGTGAAGGTGGTCGCCTGCATGCATTCCAATGCCATGGACTGCCAGGAGCGGGTAGAACCGCCTACCGCGATCAGCGCGCCTACGCGGTCACGGGGCTCGATGGCTCCGATCTTGGTCAGAAATGCAGATTCGTATGCCAGGTTCCTGTGCATAAATTTCAGGAACAGGGAAGAGGGCATCAGATCATAGGTGGGGGCAGAGAAAATCACTGCATCCTGGTTCAGCATCACATCCATGATCTTCTTTTTGTCGTCTGCGTCATCCAGGGAGCATCCGGTGTGTTTTCCCATGGACATACCCATGGTACAGGATGTACATCCGTTGCAGTCGATGATGTTGTAATCCTTCAGATTGATCATCCGAACCTCTGCGCCCATTTCCTGACAGGCCAAAAGAGCCTCTTTGAGCAGAATTTCCGAGTTACTGTTTTTCCTTCCGGCGGTAACGCCCATTACCTGAAAAGCCATAATGTGTCCTCCTAAAATTTTGTAGCCAAACGGCTTTGCTGCGGTTATTTACACGCAGTTACTAATATGTTATCATTTTAGCATATGTGGATGGAATTTTGAACTAAAGAAATTTTAGGGTTATTGATAAATATTTTCTATCGTTAAGTATGGGGTAAGCCGTAACTTTTGGCTGCTGCGGTTTATCATAATCAGCGGGAGGACAGCATGGATACAAAGCAACTGGCTTATTTTGTGGCGGCGGCAAAATACAGGAATTTTTCACGGGCGGCGGAGGAGTTTTATCTTTCCCAGCCGGCCATCAGCCATCAGATTAAAAAATTAGAGCAGGAGCTGGATACGGAGCTGTTTGTCCGGAATACGAAAAAGGTGGCGCTGACAGAAAGCGGCGCGCTTTTTTTGGAGGACGCCAGGGCGATCTTAGAGTCGGTGGAGCAGGCAAAACAGCGGCTGGCTCAGGCAGGGAAGCAGCCTGCGGTTCTGCGCATCTGTCATCTGGCGGCGCCTACGCATTTTTTCCTGCCGGATGTGGTGAATCAGTTCCATATCAGGTATCCGCATGTGAAGGTTCGCCTGATCCGTCAGGACGCCTATGGGATTTTGGAGAATGTATCCCGACGTGACGCGGATCTCTATTTTTCACTCATGGCAGACCTGATGAAATATGCTTCCCTGCATGTGGAAAAGATCCAGTCGGATTCTTTCTGTCTGGTCACCAGGAAAGATCATCCGGCGCTGCAGCAGGAGAAACTGGATTTCCGTAAGCTTGCGAAAGAGCCTTTTCTGGTTTTTTACCCCAATCACGCGCGCTATATGAATAAGCAGATTGCAGAACTGTGTACGCGGCTGGATTTTCATCCGCAGATAACGGAGCAGTTTGACCTGTATGAGAGTCTGCTCCAGGCGGTAGACGCCGGGACGGGGATTTCCATTCTGCCTTACCGGAGCCGCGATTATATGCGTTCGGATCACCTGGCGTTTACTTTGCTGGATGAGGGGCGCGACCATCTGGATCTGGGTATGGCCTGGGAACAGGAGAATTCCAATCCGGCGGTGCCTCTGTTTTTAGAGCTGTTCCGCAGCTATACACAGGAGCATCCGGAGATGTTTTAAGGAACAATCGCCTTGCACAGGTGAACCGCATATAATAAGATAATCAATTTTTCTGGATGAGTGGCAGATGAACAATGAAAAGTTAGATAATCTCCTGAACCTGGCGCTGAACGCCACGGTCAGGGAACGGGAGGAGTCCCGGGAGCTGAATGTGGGTTTTGACGCGGCCAGTCAGACCTGGCAGGTGATCGTAAAAGCCTCCGGCGGTCTGGGGCAGATAGAAGAACAATATCCGAATGTGCAGGTTCAGACGCTGTTAAACGGGTATGCAATTCTTACTGTCCCGCAGGAACTTTTGGAGGAACTTTCCCAGCGGCCGGAAATAGAATATATGGAGAAGCCGAAACGCCTGTTTTTTGCGGTAAATGAGGGGCGGCAGGCTTCCTGTTTGAATTCCCTGCAGTCGGAGCAGGGAATTTCTGCGCTTCCGGGGCGTGTGCCGGAGGGGCTGTATGGGAAAGGGATTTTAGTTGCGGTGATAGATTCCGGTATCGATTACAGCCATCCGGATTTCAGAAATGAGGATGGTACCACCCGGATTGTGGAGCTCTGGGATCAGGATCTGGATCAGGTTTTTGAGGCAGCGCAGATCAATGAAGCCCTGAGGCAGGAGGGGGAACTGGCCCGTTATGCGATCGTCCCCAGCCGGGATCTCAGCGGCCACGGGACGCATGTGGCGGGGATCGCCTGCGGGAACGGGCGCGCGTCCGGCGGCCTGTACCGGGGGATGGCGCCGCAGGCGCCGATGCTGATCGTGAAGCTGGGAAATTCGGATCCTGACGGTTTCCCCCGGACAACGGAACTGATGCAGGCGGTGGATTATGTGCTGCGCAGAGCCGGCAGTCTGGGGCTGCCGGTGGCGGTCAATTTAAGTTTCGGCAATAATTATGGATCCCATGACGGAACCTCTCTTCTGGAAACCTATCTCGATGACGTGTCTTCTTACTGGAAAAATGTCATCGTGGCAGGAACCGGGAATGAGGGAGATTCCCGAATCCATACGTCGGGAAATCTGGCCGCCGGAGGCTGCGTGAGCAGGCCGGAGGAGCGGGCCGATGCGGGCGCGGGAAACCCGGGCGGAGGAGTTTCTGTTTTCCGGGAATCCTGTGTGGTTCAGCTGGCGGTGGGGGAATATGAACCGGCGTTAAATCTTCAGCTGTGGAAATCCTATACGGATCAGTTTGAAATCCGGCTCCGCCATCCGGACGGCAGCGTGATCGGGCCGTTGAATCAGCGGCAGTATACGCAGCGCTATGAGACGGCGGGTACAGAATTGCTGATTTATTATGGAATGCCCAGGCCGTACAGTGTGAGTCAGGAAATTTATGTTGATTTCCTTCCGTCAGCGTCCTATGTTACGCCGGGGGTCTGGGAAATCATTCTCACGCCGGAGAAAATCGTGGACGGCCGTTTTGATCTGTGGCTTCCGGGGCAGGCCAGCCTTTCGGAGGGAACCGGGTTTCTGACGCCGACGGAGGAGCGGACACTGACCATACCTTCCACTGCGTCCAAAGTAATTTCCGTTGGGGCGTACCATACGGTTTTTGATACCTATGCACCCTTTTCCGGCAGGGGCTCTGCCGCAGAAAATGCAGGACAGAGGAAACCGGATCTGGCGGCGCCCGGCGTACGTATCACATCCTGCGCGCCGGGAGGCGGTTATTCCGTCAGAAGCGGTACTTCCATGGCGGCGCCCTTTGTCACGGGCGGCGCGGCGCTGCTGATGGAATGGGCGATCCGTCTGCAGAATGACCCTTATCTGTTTGGGGAGAAAGTGAAAGCCTATCTGCAGCGGGGCGCCAGGCAGCTGCCGGGATTTGACAGTTATCCCAATGCACAGGTGGGGTATGGGGCGCTGTGTGTGGGGGACAGTCTGCCGGAGTGAAAGGATTTCCCGGACTGGTGAAAACTTCTTCTTGACAAAAGGAACCATATAAAATCCTGATAGAGGTGCAGCAAAAAGATACCAGGCAGTCTGTGATCGAGCAGTATGTGCGTTGCCGGAAAATGCAGGGTATGACCCAGGCAGAGATTGCCCGTAGGGCAGGGGTACCGAGAAGCAATATTACCAGGTTTGAGAGCGGCAGCTACAATCCTTCCCTGGAGCTTTTGGTGCGGATTGCCGCAGCGATGGGGATGACGCTGCAGATGCAGCTGGT
>CALWGM010000099.1 GCA_944380065.1 uncultured Lachnospiraceae bacterium | reverse complement strand
CTTTCGCACGTTAAAGTGTTGACTTTCCCTTCAAAAAGCGTTATGATCGTTGCAGTCGATCTTATATCAGCGGAAAACGCACAGGCTGCTGTGCCTGCTTCCGCGCCGGAATCTGCCAGCAGGTTCCGAATCTGAAACAAAACAGGGGGAATATTTTATGATTCCAGAAAAAATCGGCTTTATCGGCCTGGGACATATCGGCGGCTCTGTCGCAAAAACCATCCACCGCATCCACCCGCAGATTGAACTGATTGCCTACGATACCTGCCGGGAAACGTTGGATATGGCTCTCACCGAAGGTGTGATTGCCAAAGAATGCAGCGGCGTTACAGAAGAATTCGCAGACTGCGATTACATTTATCTGTGCGCGCCGGTTTTGCACAACAATGATTACGTGCAGGTTTTATCCGGCATTCTCCATGACAATATGCTGCTGACCGATGTGGGCAGTGTCAAAAACCGGATTCACGAAAACATTCATCAATATCCGGAACTGGAAAAGCATTTTATCGGCGGCCACCCCATGTGCGGCACAGAGCATGTGGGATACGAATATTCCACGCCCTACATGCTGGAAAATGCTTTTTATATCCTCACTCCCACGGAGACGGTTCCCGGTTTCCGGGTGGCGGAGTTCGAGGCCTTTGTAAAAAGCATCGGCGCTCTCCCCATGATCCTTCCTTATAAGAAACACGATTTTTCTGTGGGATCTGTCAGCCACCTGCCTACGGTGATCGCATCCACGCTGGTGAACCTGGTGAAAGATCTGGACGATGAGAATGAAACCCTGCGCACAATTGCCGCCGGGGGCTTTAAGGATATCACCCGGGTGGCGTCCTCTGACCCCACCATGTGGGAAAATATCTGCGTTGCCAACCAGACCCAGATCTTAGAGCTGATCGACGTGTATTTAAAGGCCCTGACAAAGACCCGCGATACCATCGCCCGGGGCAGCGAGGAGGAAATCCGCCGGTTTTTCAGCAGCGCCAAAGAATACCGCGACTCCTTCAACATTTCCCACAAGGGTGTGCTCCATCCGGTTTACCAGCTGTTCCTGGACCTGGTGGACGAGGCCGGAGGAATCGCCACCGTGGCCACCATCCTGGCCACCAACGGCATCAGCATCAAAAATATCGGCATCATCCACAACCGGGAATTCCAGCAGGGCGTCCTGCAGGTGGAATTCTACGACCAGGCTTCCTATCAGAAGTCGGTGGAATTGCTGAAAAAGCACCACTATACCATCTACGAAAAATGAGTTTTGTGCTCCGGACAGCCGGCAGGTATCCTCTCTGCCGGCTGTTTTTCTGCCGTTTCCAGCACTTTTTCCTTGACAGCCGACACCGGGAACAGATAGAATGTTGGCACTGTCTGAATCTACGGATTCAGCTTTCTATACCAAACCGAGAGGAGATCTGTTATGAACAAAACCCAAAACGAAAAAAAGATCCTCTGGTACAATCTTGCCTTTATGGCCTTTTCCACCGTCTGGGGATTCGGAAATGTGATCAACGGTTTTTCCGAATACGGCGGACTGAAAGCGATTGTATCCTGGCTGATCCTTTTTGCTGTTTATTTTATTCCCTACGCCCTGATGGTGGGCGAGCTGGGAAGCACCTTTAAAAATGAAAACGGAGGCGTCAGTTCCTGGATCCGGCGCACCATCAGCCCCGGTATGGCCTACATGGCCGGATGGACCTACTGGATCGTGCACATGCCCTATATTTCCCAGAAGCCCAACTCTTCCGTCATCGCGGCCAGCTGGGTCTTTTTCCGTGACGCCAGAGCCAGCGAGATGAATGTACAGCTGCTGGCTGTCATCTGCCTGATCCTGTTCCTGTTCGCGGTATGGATCGCCTCCAGAGGACTGGGCGTTCTGAAAAAACTCACCGCCATTGCCGGTTCCACCATGTTCATCATGTCGCTGCTTTTCATTGTCATGATGATCGCCGCGCCCGGCATCACCGACGCCCAGGTGCTGAAGATCGACTGGTCTGTGGACACCTTTATGCCCACCTTCGACGGCAATTTCTTCCTGAGCCTTTCCATCCTGGTATTTGCGGTGGGCGGCTGCGAGAAGCTTTCTCCCTATGTAAATAAGACCAAAAATCCGGCGAAGGATTTTTCCCGCGGTATGATCGCGCTGGCCGCCATGGTGGCTGTCTGCGCCATGCTGGGAACCATCGCCTTGGGAATGATGTTTGATTCCAACAATATCCCGGAGGATCTGATGACCAACGGCGCTTACTACGCCTTCCAGATGCTGGGCGAGTATTATCATGTGGGAGACCTGTTTGTGGTCATCTACGCCATCGTCAACCTGATCAGCCAGTTTTCCGTCATGGTACTGTCCATCGACGCGCCGCTGCGGATGCTTCTGGACAGCGCCGACGAAAAGTATATCCCGAAAGCGCTGTTTAAGAAAAACAAATACGGCACTTATACCAACGGGCACAAGCTGATCCTGATCATCGTTTCCATCCTGATCATCGTACCCGTATTCGGGATCGAGAACGTGGACGCCCTGGTGAAGTGGCTGGTAAAGGTAAACTCCGTCTGCATGCCGCTGCGTTATCTCTGGGTGTTCGCCGCGTATATCGCCCTGAAACGGCTGGGCGACAAATTTACTGCCGAATACCAGTTTGTCAGAAAACGGGTGCCCGGTATGCTGATCGGCGGCTGGTGCTTCTTCGTCACAGCCTTCGCCTGCATCCTGGGAATTTACTCGGAGGACAGGTTCCAGCTGATTCTGAATATCATCACGCCTTTCGTGCTGATCGGCCTGGGCTTTATCATGCCGCGGATCGCACGGAAAAACAGAGAGCACGCATAGGGAAACGCCGGCAGGATCCATGTTTCCCCTGCCTTTTCACTGAGATAAGGAGGATATCCCATGTACAGAGAAACAGCCAGACAGTTGGCAGATTTTATCCAGAAATGCCCTTCCCCGTTCCACGCCGTAAAGGCCATGACGGATCTGCTTACGGAAAACGGATTTGCGGAATTAAAAGAAAATGAAAAATGGAACGTCGCGCCGGGCGGCAGCTATTTTGTCACCCGGAACGGCTCTTCCCTGATCGCCTTCACGGTTCCCGCCCGGGAAATGAAGGGGATGCGCATCGCGGCCAGCCACAGCGATTCCCCCACCTACAAGATCAAGGAAAACCCGGAACTGGATGTGGAGGGACATTATGTGAAGCTGAACGTGGAACCCTACGGCGGGATGCTCTGCGCCCCCTGGTTTGACCGGCCGCTCTCCGTGGCCGGAAGAGTGATCATAAAGGACGCCGCCACCGGAGAATTCCGTTCTCTCCCGGTGGATGTGAACCGGGATCTGGTGCTGATTCCCAACCTGGCTATCCACATGAACCGGGAAATCAATAACGGCTACAAATACAACGCGCAGAAAGATATGCTGCCCCTCTATGGCTGCGGCGACGCAAAGGGAAGCTTTTTCAAACAGATCGCAGAGGCTGCCGGAATCAGCGAAGAGGAAATTCTCGGCCATGATCTTTTCCTCTACAACCGGCAGCCTGCCAGCATCTGGGGCGCTTCCGGGGAATTCCTCTCCTGCAGCCGTCTGGATGATCTGCAGTGCGCTTTTGCCTCCCTGCAGGGTCTTCTGGCCGGGAAAAAAGAGGATTACATGGCGGTTCACTGTGTCCTGGATAATGAGGAGGTGGGAAGCGGCACCAAACAGGGTGCGGCGTCCACCTTCCTCTACGACACGCTGACCAGAGTCCATGAGTGTCTGGGATACACCCGGGAAGATTACCGGATTCACCTGGCGGACAGCCTGATGCTCTCCGCCGACAATGCCCATGCGGTGCATCCAAACCACACAGACAAGACAGACGCTTCCAACCGTCCTTATCTGAACGGGGGAATCGTGATCAAATTCAACGCCAATCAGAAATACTGTACCGATGGGGTTTCCGCCGCCATGTTCCGGGACATCTGCCGGCAGGCGGACGTTCCCCTTCAGACCTTTGTCAACCGTTCCGATATGGCGGGCGGCTCCACCCTGGGAAATATTTCCAACACCAGGGTGGCTCTCCATACCGTGGACATCGGCCTGCCCCAGCTGGCCATGCACTCCCCCTATGAGACTGCCGGGGTGAAGGATACGGTCTACATGATTCGGGCCATGCAGGAGTTTTTCTGCTAAGCGGCAATGCAGACAGCGCCGGACTGTGTCCGGCTTATTTCTATCCCTCCCACTCCCGCCGCAATTGTTCTCAATAAAAAAGGACAGGTCTTTCACTGTCCTTTTCTCATTCCCGTAACCCAACAAATGTTAGAAAACGGTGTTAAACGATCAGCATGGCATCCCCAAAGGAGAAAAACCGATACCCCTGTTTCACCGCTTCCTCGTAAGCCGCCAGGATATGCTCCCTCCCTGCCAGGGCGGAAACCAGCATCAGCAGCGTGGATTCCGGCAGATGGAAATTGGTGATCAGGCAGTCCAGCACCTGAAACCGGTAGCCGGGATAGATGAAAATATCTGTCCAGCCGCTGGATGCCTTCAGACGTCCGTTCTCATCCGCGGCAGATTCAATGGTGCGGCAGCTGGTGGTTCCCACACAGATCACCCGGCCGCCGTTTTCCCTGGTCCGGTTGATTTTTTCCGCCGCCTCTTCATCGATCATATAAAACTCAGAATGCATGTGATGCTCCAGCACGTTCTCCACCTTCACCGGACGGAAGGTGCCAAGCCCCACATGGAGCGTCACCTCGGCAATCTCCACTCCCATCTCTTTTACCTGCTTTAAAAGCTCCGGCGTAAAGTGAAGTCCCGCTGTGGGAGCCGCCGCGGAGCCGTCGTATTTGGCGTAGACGGTCTGATAGCGGTTCTTATCCTTCAGCTGATGGGTGATGTACGGCGGCAGGGGCATCTGCCCTAACTGGTCCAGGATCTCCTCGAAAATCCCCTCATAGGAAAAACGGATCAGACGGTTGCCCTCCTCCACCACATCCATCACCTCGCCGGTCAGCAGCCCTCCGCCGAAGCTGATCTTTGTCCCCGGCTTTGCTTTCCTGCCCGGCTTCACTAATGTCTCCCAGATATCATTCTCCCGCCGTTTCAGAAGCAAGATCTCGATGTGGGCGCCCGTCCCCTCTTTCTCGCCAAACAGGCGCGCCGGGATCACCTTTGTATTATTTAACACCAGACAGTCCCCCGGGTGCAGGTAGTCCACAATATCCCGGAAAACACGGTGTTCATATTCTCCCGTTTCCTTGTCCAGCACCAGGAGCCTGGAAGACGAACGGTCTTTTAGGGGATCCTGGGCAATCTGTTCCTGCGGGAGATCAAAATAGAAATCACTTGTCTTCATGTGTTCTCCTTACTGTCTCAGCTCAATTCCCATCTGATCCAGCCCGTTCATGATCTTTTTCATCACGGAGGTAATATCGCTTTCCTCCAGCGTACGGTCCTTTAAACGGAAGGTCAGCTTATAAGCCAGAGATTTGTATCCTTCCTGGATCTGCTCGCCCTCATAAATATCAAACAGCTCGCAGCTTTCCAGCAGCTTTCCGCCTCTCTGGGCGAAAACCGCCTCGATCTGTCCCGCCAGGATCTGTTTGGGCACCACCAGGGAAAGGTCCCGGGAAACCGCCGGGAATCTGGCGATTCCCTCATTTTTCCGGTCAAAGGTCGCCCGTTTTACGATCTCCGGCATATCGATGACTGCCACATAAACGCGCTCCTTGATATTGTAGGCGGCCGCCACTGTCGGATGGATTTCTCCCAGATATCCGATCACCTGGCCGTCATAGACAATATTTGCCTTCCGGCCGGGATGCATGAATGGCAGATCCGCCGCCGGATCATAGGCCGGTTTTTGGGTCATTCCCACGGTGGTCAGGAACTCCTCCACCACGCCCTTCATGGTAAAGAAATCTCCCTCCCCGTAGAATCCCAGGGTAAACTGCATCCTCTCCTCGGGCAGCTCCGTCACCGGGATCTGCTTCGGCAGGTAGATATTCCCCAGCTCGTAGAGACGCACATCCTTATTTCTCCGGTTGTAGTTGGTGGACAGGGAGGTCAGCATCCCGTTCAGGGAAATGGTCCGCATAATACTGAAGTCCTCTCCCAGCGGGTTGGAAATCACCACCGCCCGACGCAGCGGACTGTCTGCGGCGATCCGCAGCCTGTCAAACACCTTCGGACTCTCAAAGGAGTAGGTCATAGCCTGGGAGAACCCGCTAAACTGCGCCACCTCCCTGGCCAGTTCCTCGATCCGCAGCTTGTAGGAAAGCTTTCCGACTGTGGACGCATGGGGCAGCGTGGTGGGAATGTTGTCATATCCGTAAAATCTTGCCACTTCCTCCGCGATATCCGCATCGCGGATCAGATCCTGTCTCCAGGACGGCGCAACCACTTCTCTGGTTTCCGGGTCAAAATCCAGATCAATTTTCCGGAAATAACCCAGCATGGTCTCCTCATCAATATCCGTACCCAGCAGGCTGTTGATCCAGTCCGGATCAAAGGAAATCCGGTGTCCTTCCATGGGCTTGCTGTAAACGTCCACAACGCCGCCCACCACTTCTCCGGCGCCCAGCTCTTCCACTAACTGGCAGGCACGGTTCATGGCCTCGATGGCGTTATTGGGATCCAGTCCTTTTTCAAACTTGGAGGACGCGTCGGTGCGCAGTCCCACTTTCTTGCTGGAGAGACGGATATTGGTACCGTCAAAGCAGGCCGCCTCAAACAGCATGGTGTGGACCTGATCCGTGATCATGGAGTTTTCCCCGCCCATGATGCCTGCCAGCCCCACCGGCTTCTCACCGTCGCAGATCATCAGCACCGTATCATCCAGCGTGCGCTCCTGACCGTCCAGGGTCACAAACTTCTCGCCGTTTTCCGCGCGGCGCACCCGGATCTCCTGTCCGGCAATGGTGTCCATGTCATAGGCGTGCATGGGCTGCCCGAATTCTTCCATCACATAGTTGGTGATATCCACGATGTTGTTGATGGGGCGGATGCCATGAGCCGCCAGGCGTCTCTGCATCCATTCCGGGGAGGGCGCCAGTTTGATATTTTTCACCACTCTGGCCGTATAGCGGGGACAAAGCTCCGGATCCTCCACCGTCACCTTGATATAATCATTCACATCCTCGTCATTCCCGGTCTCTGTCACCACCGGGGGAACAAATTCCTTGCCAAAGGTAGCAGCTGCCTCCCTGGCAATTCCCAGCACGGAGAAACAGTCTACCCGGTTGGATGTGATCTCATACTCCACTACCACATCATCCAGCCCCAGATACGCAATGGCGCTTTCCCCCACAGGCGCGTCATCCGGCAGGATATAGAGTCCGTCCGGGTCTGCGTCCGGATACATATCCGTGCTGGAGCCCAGCTCCTCGATGGAGCACATCATACCGTAGGACGGCACGCCCCGGAGTTTTCCGGCCTTGATCTTCACGCCGCCGGGCACCGTCTTGCCGTCCGCGTGGGTTCCGGCCACACGGCCGCCGTCCAGCACAACGATCACCTTCGCGCCCTCCGATACATTGGGCGCCCCGGTCACGATCTGTACCGTCTCTTCTCCCACATTGACCTGGCAGACCACTAACTTGTCTGCATCCGGATGCTTCCCGATGGACATGACCTGTCCAATCACGATCTTTTCCAGATCCTCATCCAGTCTTTTATATCCCTCTACCTTGGATCCGGAAAGTGTCATGGCGTCCATATATTCCTGGGGCTCCACATCCAGATCCGGCACATATGCTTTGATCCATTTTAAAGATGTAACCATAATTTATTCTCCTCGTCTATTTTTTATGTCCTGCTTCCCTTCGCTTTCCAGAAAAGCCCCGGGAACCCTCCGGCTTCCCGGGTTTTCCGGCTTTCGCCGAAAAACCTCACGGCTGAATCTGAAGATGCCTTCTCCAATTTATTGGAGAATTCATCTTCAGACTCAGCCTGGGCTTTTCTGCTCAATGCTAACGCTAAAATTGTTTCAGAAAACGGTCGTCGTTTTCGTAGAGAAGGCGCATATCGTCGATTTCATATTTCAGCAGAGCAATACGTTCCAGACCGACGCCAAAAGCAAAACCTGTATATTCTTTCGGATCGATGCCGCTCATCTCCAGCACATGGGGATGCACCATACCGCAGCCTAAGATCTCGATCCAGCCCTCTCCCTTACAGAAACGGCAGCCTTTTCCGCCGCACTTGAAGCAGGTAACGTCCACCTCCGCGCTGGGCTCTGTGAACGGGAAATGGTGGGGACGGAATTTCACCTTCGTCTCCGGGCCGAACATTTCCTTTGCAAACTCTTCGAGGGTGCCCTTCAGGTCGGCAAACGTCACATTCTTATCAATGACCAGTCCCTCAATCTGGTGGAAAGAAGGAGAATGGGTAGCGTCCACCTCATCGGAACGGAACACACGGCCCGGCGCGATCATGCGGATCGGCAGCCGCCCCTGCTCCATGATACGCACCTGTACCGGGGAGGTCTGGGTGCGCAGAACGATTTTGTCATTGATATAAAAGGTATCCTGCTCATCCTTGGCCGGATGGTTGGCCGGGATGTTCAGCGCCTCAAAATTGTAATAGTCATACTCTACCTCGGGGCCTTCCACCACCTCGTAGCCCATACCCACGAAAATACGCTCTACTTCCTCCAAAGCGATGGTATTGGGATGCCCGTGGCCCACTTTATTTCGTTTTGCGGGAAGCGTCACATCGATCACTTCCTCCTGCAGCCTGCGATCCAGCGCTTCTGCCTCCATGGCGGCCTTCGCCGCTTCTAACTGTTCCTCGATCACGGTGCGGGTCTCATTCACCATCTGCCCCACCTTCGGCCGGTCCTCGGGGCTGACATTTTTCATTCCCTTTAATACAGCGGTGAGTTCGCCCTTCTTGCCCAGATAAGCCACCCGGACATCATTCAGCTTCGCCAGACTGTCCGCCTGTGCAATCTCCGCCAGAGCGCGCTCCCTGATCTCTCTTAATTTTTCTTCCATCTGAAGATTCTCCTCTCTTTCAGGCTGTAAAATATGAATTTCAGGCGGCACCTTCCAGACATCCTCTGTAAAATAAAAAGACCTCATCCACCAAAGGGACGAAGTCTGTAATCCGCGGTACCACCCAGTTTCCCGACAAAAGCCGGACACTTTATGCGTAACGTGCATGCGACGTCTGATCCTACTGATCTGCGATCCGTCCGCCCGGAATCAGCCGTTTCACACGCGGCGGCAGATATCCTGTCTCACATTCGCAGTCTGTTCAGACCAGAAGCTCCGATGGGAAATTCAACAGATCTCTTTCCTTAGACGTGCTCTCAGCGCCTCACACATCCTCTCTGTAATCCGACGACCTGTCTACTGGCATCTTCACAGCCTTTTTCTTTATCAAATCGTGTCCATTTTAGCATAGTCCCCCGGAAACTGCAAGCAGTTTTCCCGGGAGTTTCCGTCTCTTTCCGATACTCCTCAAACATGTCTTTCTTCCTGACTGCTGCACCGCTCCTCAAATTTTCATATGGATTCATTGATCCTCTTTCACTGATCCGTCAGGCCAAGAAGCCAGTCTCTGGCATTGACGCGCCGTATCCCGTCATATTGCGCTTCCGGATCATCATCAAGAGTCAATATCATCTTCGGATAATGGTCGCGAATCGCCATAAGCGGCCTGAGTTCCCGCTCCAGCGTCTTTTCATCACGAACAGAAAGCGCAACCTGGAAGTATTGTATCCCTCTGCTGTTCTGTGCGACAAAATCAACTTCAAAGGAATCTATCTTGCCTACATACACATCAAATCCCCGGCGGATCAATTCCAGATACACAACGTTTTCCAGAATATGTCCTGCATCCATCTGTCTTGATCCTAACAGCATATAGCGCAGACCTATATCTACAACATAATATTTTTCCAGTGTTTTCAAATACTGCTTTCCTTTGATGTTATAACGCTTTGCCTGATAAATAATATAACTCTCCGTCAGAGCTTCCAGATATTTTTCCACCGTTTTTATATCAATTTTTCTTCCATCAGAAGTCATCGTATCCGCAATCTTTTTAGAAGAAAGGGGATTCCCTATATTATCAAACACAAATCGCAGAACACTTTTCAACATCATAGTATCTGTAATTTTTTTCCGGTTTACAATATCCTTAACAACAATCGTATGATACAGCCCTTCCAGATAATCCCGAAGCTCATCCGGCTGTCTTTTCAGTTCCAGCGCATAAGGGAAAGAACTGTTTGTCAGATATTCTGTGTATTTCACACCTCTGTCTGCCATGCTCCCTGTGCTTTCCATATATTCTTTGAAAGACAGGGGCAGCATTTCAATCTGAACATAGCGTCCGGAAATCAGAGTCGCAATCTCACTGGAAAGCATATAGGCATTGGATCCGGTGATATAAATATCTACACTTTTTTTCATATACAGGCTATCCACCACTTTAGGAAAATCTCCAACATTCTGAACTTCATCCAGAAAGATATACGTCATCTTTCCCGAAATCAGCCGTGCCTTTAAATAACTGTACAACTTCCTGTAATCCGTCAGTTCTTCAAAATCAATATCTTCAAAATTGATGGAAATAATCTGTGCTTCTTCAATCCCGTGCTGCAGCAGCCAGTCCCTGTAAATTTCCAACAGCGTGGATTTACCGCATCTGCGGATACCCGTAATCACTTTAATAAGCTGCTTATCTTTGAATGCAATCAGTTTTTTCAAATATTCTTTTCGTTGAATCAGCATAACCATGCCATCCTTCCTGGTTCTTATAATTAAGATACCACAAAACAGTCAAAAATATCAACAGTTTTTGGATCACAATCCAAAAACTGTTGATATTTCATGTTTTTCAGGAATCAAATCCACAAACAGTCATCTATCTCTGTAATCCAGAAATAGAATTACTGTTTAAACTTATATTTTCCCTTTCCATAACCAGATACAGCTTCAATCATATCTGCCCGCACCAGATTGGAGAGTAATTTTGAAGCGCCTGAGCTTTTCAGTCCAAGAATCTCCATGACTGCACTTCTTCCGAATGCTTCATCAAAGCCAAACCTCTCAAAAAGTCTGTGGATATGGCCAGTCGTTTTTACGGAAAAGTGACTGGCCTTTTCGGAAAGCACACGTTCCACATCTGCTTTTTCATCCCAAATGTCCACTTTTACCTCTTGAATGTCCACTTTTTTGTCCCCAATATCCACTTTTACCTCTCGAACATCCATTTTTTCATGCAAACATCCACTGATATGCAAATCCCGACTATGGAGTTCATTTTTTTCGTTCAGAAGCAGATTTCTGAGAAACAGTTCCAGATATTCTGTTGTTTCGTGAATCCCTTTTTGCAGATTCGTATAATTCGCACGGACAAGTGCATTTCTGAAATACCATGCATGTTCCGCAAAAATATCATTGGTTGCAGAAAACCCGAGTGTTCTCAGATATTTAATAAAAAATACTGCCGTTGTTCTTGTATTTCCCTCTCCAAAGATATGAATTTGCCATAATCTTGAAATAAATACTGCAAGATGCCGGATAATCCCGTCCATGGGGAGCCCCCTGTAGCTGAAATCTTTCTCCTGCGAAAAGTCATATTCAAGCGTTGCTCTCAGTTCCGAAGCGCTGCCATATATAACAGTTGCTCCATCAAGCACCCACTCTTTCTTTGTGATATTATAATCTCTGATCTTCCCGGCATGTTTATAAATGCCCTGAAAGAGTTTGCGGTGAATAGAAATATACTCGTTCGGCGAAAATGAAAACGCTGTTTCAGAGAGGATTTCCGCAATACGGGAAGAAACCTTATCTGCTTCTTCGGTACGCTCATCATCAGACAAATGCACATATCTTTCTTCATAATAACTGTCAATAAGGCTCTGTGCTTCTTTCATCGTGATTTTGCCTTCAATATTCTGAATGGCAGTATCAATCAGATATTTCGATGGCTTGAGCCCGTCCACCGCCTGAAGGCCGATTGCTGTGCTCCAGGCATAACCTTTATATGCTTTGTCCGGTTCAGACTCTTTTAAATATTCCTTAAATGGATCTTTTTCCATAGCTGCCACCTCGCGAAATTAATGTATTTGTCCAATATTTATGGTATCGTTTATAGCATCGATGATACCATAAATCATCCATTTTTTCCAATCCATAAAGACAGATTCAGTACCAAAGAAGCCTTTATGGGTAAATGTGACTCATTAAAAAGGCTGTCCATGGTTGCATCGGCTGTTTTCCCGCCAGCGCAACCATGGACAGCTAAAAAGTTGAACTGCCACTAAACCTTCACCGCTTCAGCAAATACTGATCCATCCTGCATACCTGCCGGAAACCGATCTTTTCATAAACAGGTTTTCCCATAGGGGAAGCCTGCAGGATCGCGCCCCTGTATCCCCGGCTCTCAATCATCTTTAGAAGATGACGCACCAGGGCCGAGGCAATTCCGTTCCTGCGGTACTGCTTCGGAACGGCAATTTCATAAATCCCCGCATATTCCTCCGAATCATATAAGATAGCGGTTCCCGCTATCCTTCCATCCAGACGGTATCCGAAAAACGTCATCTCCGGGCTCCTGACCAGACTCTCGAACACCACATCCTCGCGGACTTTATTTTCTTCCCGAAACCCTTCCACCATCGCGTCTACCCAAAGGGAAATCTCGTCTTTGTAAATCACATCGATATTGGGATCCGTCGCCTGATCCATCTGACAGCTTCCCATTTCATAAACCATCCCATATTCCGGAACGATGAGTTCAAAGCCCATTTCTGTTAAAATCTGCTCCGTTCCGTCCGGCAGAAGCTCCGGCGTAATGGTAGTCAGGGAAGGATATCCTTTTTTCGTATTTTCGATGATAGTTTCCACGATGCCCCGGATATCCGCGTCTGCAGACGGCGCGATATAATTTCTCCGGTAAAAAAATCCCTCCGTCAGATGGGTGGAAAGTCCCGGCACGACCTGTATCACTTCGCCGCCGCACATTCTGGCGTACACTTCATTAAAGGCCTCATGGTTTTTCTGGGGCAGGTACATCTTCTGATCCATGATTGCTCGCTTCTCCTCTCGCTTTTGGGCAATATTGTAAAACGTATGGCAGATATACAGTCAACCAGAAATTCTGTGAACGGAGTGAACAACCGTAACAAAAAATTTGCCCTGAACCACAAAATGTGCTACCCTTGACTTGATTTTAATTTTGATAAAAGAACAGGAGTTTCCCATGCATAAAATACTGATCATTGAGGACGATCTGACCATCGCGCAGAAAATCAGAGAACACTTAGAGGTCTGGAACTTAGAAGTAAAAACCGCCTCGGATTTCCGGAACATCCTGAAGGAATTTGTGGCCTTCGACCCCCATCTGATCCTTTTGGATATCTCCCTGCCCTTCTTCAACGGCTATTACTGGTGCTCGGAGATCCGCAAAATTTCCAAGGTGCCGGTGATCTTCCTCTCCTCCGCCTCCGACAACATGAATATCGTGATGGCCATGAACATGGGCGGCGACGACTTTATCGCCAAGCCCTTCGACTTAGACGTGCTGACCGCCAAGGTACAGGCCATGCTGCGCCGCACCTACGATTTCGGCCAGAAAGCGTCCTTCTTAGAGCACCGGGGCGCCATCCTGAATATGAGCGACACCACCCTGACCTATCAGGATCAGAAGATCGCCCTGACCAAAAATGATTACCGCATCCTGCAGACGCTGATGGAACACAAGGGAAAGATCGTCAGCCGGGACACCCTGATGACCAAACTCTGGGAAACCGACTGCTATGTGGATGAAAATACGCTGACCATCAACATCTCTCGGCTGCGCAAAAAACTGGACGCCGCCGGGCTCACCGATTTCATCACCACCAAAAAGGGACTCGGCTATCTGATCGGGGACTGAAAGGAGATCTGCTGCCATGAAACAAACATCTGCTTTCCGCATTTTTCTCAGTTATCTGGGCTGCCACCGCTTTACCATCCTTCTCTTCGGACTGTTTGCCGGGATTTTCGCCGTGGTATTTTCCCTCTATACCCTGCAGCCGGAGCCGGTGATCTATTCTGTGGTTCTCTGCCTGTTTTCCGGCGGGGTCCTGACGCTGCTGCGCTTCCCCCGCTACCTGCGGCTGCACCGGAAGCTGAACGTCATCAAAGACAGTATTCTTTTAATGGTCAAACAGCTGCCGGAGCCCTCCGGCCTGATTGAGAAAGACTACCAGGAGCTGCTGCTGTCGCTGAATCAGCTCTATTCCCGGAAGATCACCGACAGCGACATGGCCAGGAACGACCTGACGGATTATTACACCACCTGGGTACACCAGATCAAAACTCCCATCGCCGCCATGCGCCTGCTGCTGCAGAACGAGGACATCCCCGCCGGCCGCCAGCTGAAGACAGAGCTGCTGCGCATCGAGCAGTATGTGGAAATGGTGCTCTGCTATTTCCGCCTGGACAGCCCTTCCTCGGATTTTGTGCTGAAATATTACAGCCTGAATGAAATCATCCGCCAGTCCATCCGCAAATTCGCCGGCCAGTTTATCCAGAAAAAACTGCGCCTCATCTACGAGCCCACGGACAGACAGGTGCTCACCGATGAAAAGTGGCTGTCCTTTGTCCTGGATCAGCTGCTCTCCAATGCGCTGAAATATACCAGCACAGGCAGCATCACCATCTCCGTGGACGAAAATCTGGTGCTCTCCATCTCCGACACCGGCATCGGCATTGCCCCGGAGGATCTGCCCCGGATCTTTGAGCGCAGCTACACCGGCTACAACGGGCGCGCTGAGAAAAGCTCCACCGGGCTCGGGCTGTATCTGTGCCGCAAGATTCTCCTGCGCCTGTCGCATCCCATCACCGTTTCCTCTGAAGTCGGAAAAGGAAGCACCTTCTCCATCGACCTGTCCCGGCAGTTCCTGGATGTGGAATAACGCCAGCCCCGGGACAGCGCGGCAAATATTTTTTCAACCTTTCACTTTTGCAAGATTTGGCTGCCATTTGTCAGACAGAGAAATGGCAGCCGATTTGATGCCCTGCTATACTGATTCCAGAACGGCAGCAGGAAGAAACGCCCCGGGCTTAAGTCTTCCGAAAATCGGGAAAGCCCGGGACTGACACGCTGCCGAAAAGGAAAAGGAGGTCTTTGACATGGCAATTTTAGAAGTTCACAGCCTGCAGAAAATTTATACCACCCGCCTGTCCGGAAACCAGGTGCAGGCGCTCTCGGATGTTTCCTTCTCCGTCAATAAGGGAGAATATATCGCAATCATGGGAGAATCCGGTTCCGGAAAAACCACGCTCCTGAATATTTTAGCGGCATTGGATAAGCCCACCAGCGGCATGGTTCTGTTAAACGGGAAAAACATTGTGGAGATCCCGGAGCGGGAGATGGCGGCCTTCCGCCGGGACAATCTGGGATTTGTCTTCCAGGATTTCAATCTTTTGGATACCTTTGACTTAAAGGATAATATCCTGCTGCCCCTGGTGCTCTCCGGCGCGCCCTACCAGGAGATGATGACCCGGCTGCGCCCCATCGCCGCCAAGTTAGGCATCGCCGAGCTGCTCTACAAATATCCCTATGAGGTATCCGGCGGCCAGAAACAGCGGGCCGCCGTCGCCCGGGCGCTGATCACCAGACCCCAGCTGATCCTGGCTGACGAGCCCACCGGAGCCCTGGACTCCCGCTCCACCGACGAGCTGCTGTCCCTGTTCAATGAGATCAACCGGGAAGGACAGACCATCCTGATGGTGACCCACTCCACCAAAGCGGCCAGCCACGCCGGACGGGTGCTGTTTATCAAGGATGGAAAAGTCTTCCACCAGCTTTACCGGGGCGAACGCACCTCTGAGGAAATGTATCAGAATATCGCCAACGCCCTGACGATTCTGCAGACAGGTGGTGAGAACAGATGAAACGAGGATTTTACCGGAAATTTGCGGTGGACTGCATCCGCAAAAACAGACGTATGTATATTCCCTACCTGCTGACCTGCATCCTGATGGTCACCCTGTTTTATATCATCCAGGCGCTGGCCACCAACTCCAATATGGACCAGGTCTACGGCTCCGAAGCGATCCGCTATATGTTAAAGATCGGCACCGGGCTGATGGTGATTTTTTCCGCCATCTTCCTGTTTTACACCAACAGCTTCCTGACCAAACAGCGCAAGCACGAATTCGGCGTTTACAACGTGCTGGGTCTGGAAAAACGGCATATCGGACGCATCCTCTTCCACGAGACCCTGATCATTGCCGCAGGCAGCATCCTCTCCGGGATCCTCATCGGCCTGCTCCTTTATAAGCTGGCCTTCGCCGGGCTGATGCGGCTGATGGGAGCGGAAATCCCCCTGGGCTTTGAGGTCTCCCGGGACGCTGTGATCCGGACGGTGATCCTGTTCGGCGTCATCCAGCTGATCCTGTTCCTCAACGCCATCCGGCAGATCCGCTTTTCCAATGCCATCGCCCTCCTGCGCGGCAGTGAGGTAGGGGAAAAAGAGCCCCGCAGCAAATGGATCCTGGCCATCCTGGGCGTGGCCGCCATCCTCATCGGCTACGGCATCTCTGTCAGCATCACCAACCCGCTGGCCGCCTTCGGGCTGTTTTTCCTGGCTGTGATCTTTGTGGTGATCGGCACCTATTTCCTGTTTATCGCCGGAAGTATCATCTGGCTGAAGCTGCTGCGGAAAAACAAAACATACTACTATAAAGCCAGCCACTTTATCAACGTGTCCAACATGCTGTACCGGATGAAGCAGAACGCCGCCAGCCTGGCCAGCATCTGCATCCTCTCCACCATGGTGATCATCGCGGTGTCCACCACCCTCTCCCTCTACTCCGGGATCGACAACATGATCCAGCAGAGATATCCCCGGGAACTGAACGTGGGCGTCTACGCGCAGCCGGAGAACCATACGGAGCAGTATTTTGAGGATACCCGCCGCCTGTTTCTCCAGGCAGCCGAAGAAGAAGGCGCGGAGATTTCCAATGAGATCTACGCCACCTCCTTAGGCATCGGCGCCATGCAGGAGGAGGACACCTTTTCCGTGGATCAGAGCGCAGGAGATATCAATCTGAACGCCATCTGCACGCTGATCTTTACCGACGTCGAAGATTATAACCGGATCGGCGGCCAGCAGGTTTCCCTGGCGCCGGATGAGGTGCTGGTCTACACCAACATGGACGCCCCTTATCCTTATGATACCTTATCTGTCCTGGACCGGACGTTTACTGTAAAGGGAGTCCTGGAGGAACTTCCCGACGCCAGAGTGTACTCTGCCAATACCGGAACCAACGTGTTCTATGTGATCACAGACAGCATGGATACGGTCTGGGATCTGTATGAGAGACAGAAGGCCGTTTACGGCGAAAACGCCTCTTCTATGGATTATTTCTGCGGCTTTGATATCTCAGACACAGAAAAATCCGAGGCCATCCTGCAGAACTTCAGCGAGTCCTTCGCCGCGGAGCAGGCGCTGTTTGCCTCAGAGAATCCGTCTGCAGGAGGCACCGCCTTCTATGGCGGCGCAGACTCCCGCTCCGGCAGCTACGACAGCTACCTGCCCCTCTACGGAAGCATGTTCTTCGTAGGCATCTTCTTAAGCATTATCTTCCTGATCGCCACGGTGCTGATCATTTACTACAAACAGATCTCAGAAGGGATGCAGGATACCAGACGATATGAGATCATGCAGAATGTGGGGCTATCCCGGGAACAGATCCGGAAGTTTATCCGCGCCCAGGTGCTGATGGTTTTCTTCCTGCCGCTTGTTGTGGCCGGGATCCACTCCGCCTTCGCCTTCCCCATCGTCTCCCGGCTGCTGTCCGTGCTGGCCATGGGAGATGTGAAATCCTTTATCTACTGCCTGATCGGCACCTTCGCGGGATTTGCGGCGCTCTACATCATCATCTACTCCGTGACGGCCAGAACGTATTACAAAATCGTCAGCCGCTGACAGAGGAAAAGCCTCCCGCTTTCTGCGTCCGCCAGACTCCGGGACGGACTGAAAAAGCTGCATGAACAGCTGTTATTGTAAAAAGGGAAGGTCAATTCCGGATCTCCCACAAAGAGAATCCGGAATCGACCTTCCCGCTTTTTCTTCCATTTTCAGGAAACGCCGTTTTCCTTCTCAGCGCTTTCCCTGTTTTTCGTCCGCCTGTTTCTTACTTTCCTGCCGCCCGCTCTCTGACTGTTTACTCTCCTGCTTCGCCCGCTTCTGCTCTAACTTCTCCGCTTTCTTCCGCATCTTTTTCTGCTTCCGCATCCTGAAATCCAGCTTCAGCTCGATGAGGATCATCTCGATGGCGTTATTGACCTCCCCGCAGACCAGAAAAATATACATGGCAAAATAAAGCCAGAACATGATCAGCACGATGGTGGTCAGGCTGCCGTACAGGGAAAATCCGTGGAAATAATCAATATAGATCGACACCCCAAAAGAAAACACATACCAGGCCGCCGCACAGCCCACAGCGCCCACCAGCTGGCTGCGCAGGGTGGCCTTGCGGTTGGGCAGCACCTTGTAAATCACCGTAAAAAAGACGATCAGCACAAAAAAGAGGATCAGCATCCGCAGCCGCAGGATGAGATCCGTGACCACAGCCACGATCGGCGCGTATTCCACCAGCACATCCTGGATGGTCTGGCCGAACATCAGAAGCACCATCAGAAGCAGGATCGCGATGATCAGAAAAAACGTCTCGATCATGGCCCGCAGCCGGAGCATAAACCAGTTTCGCGTCTCATCGATCTCATAGACAATATTCAGGCCGTAGCGCAGGCTCTGGATCGTTTTCGCCGCCGAGTAGATGGCGAAAACAATGGATGCGAACAGGATTCCGCCGGTATTATTGTATACCTCATCCACAATGGATACCACCGTGGAGGAAACATAGCCGGGACTGATCAGCTCGATCCAGGACAGCACCATCCCCTCTGTCACCGGCGTAAACCGCAGCAGGGACAGAAGCACCAGCAGAAACGGGATCATGGACATGATAAAAAACAGCGCCGCCTGTGCCGCGTAGGCGCCGATATTATCCTCTTTTACTTTTCTCATAAAGTAGGATATCACCTGTTTCACTTTATGCTCCTCCTGCTGTTTCCCTGTTGCTGTCCGCCCGCCGCGGCATTTTCTTACATGGTTGATACCATACCATTTTTTCTTCTGTCCCGCAAGCCTTTCCTGAAAAAACAGTTCTCATTCATCCGCCGGAAATTTCCGTCCCCGGAAAGAAAAAAGACAGAATCTCCCGGAAATTTTTCCCTGCTCTGGCCATCCCGTCAGCCCCGTACTGACTCATGCCGATCCCGTGCCCCAGACCGCCGCCGTACAGGGTCACCTGTCCGTTTCCGGAATCCTCCACAGAAAAGGCGGCGCTGGGAACCATACGTAAAGTATCTTCCGTTTTCCCGTTTTTATCCGTCACAGAAACCATGGCCTTCCCCAGGACAGTCCGGATGGTATTTTCATGGTACAGGTGTACCCGGCCATTCTCAAACTGCATCACACAATCCGTCACGGTGCCGGAGGCATTCCGTGCCGCCGCCGACAGCCCCTGAAAACCGCCCAGCCCGGCGATGCCCGCGCCGCCCTCGATGCCCACCTTCCCGGAACCGCTGTCAATCTCCTTTCTGACAGCCTCCAGCACGCCGGACAGGGAGGAAGAAAGATCCAGCCTTACTGTCCACCGGAAATAGCGGCTTTCGCTGTCGTAGGCCTTTATATCCCCGCGCCGCAGAAAATCATCCGCCGATACCGTTTCCCCGATCTTCAGCCCGGAGTCGGAAAGGAGACTGACCGGCTTCAGGTACTCTTTCCCCTCCATCTGCCAGACCTCCGGTCCGCTGGTCATTCCGCAGGAAGTGGAGAAATAATAAAGTTCCGCCAGCGCCCCCTGGTAAGTCAGCACCTGCGCCGCGGTGGCCTTCACAGCTTCCGCAGCTTTGGCGTTTTCCTTTTCCGGCTGATAGACCTGGCAGTCGGTGGTATCATCCAGATCCGCTGCGTATGCTTCGTATTTTTTTCCTGCAATCAGGCGCGCCGCATATGTCCTGGCGCAGACCGCCTGGGCTTTCTGCGCTTCCGGCGCGAACGCCTCCGGCATCTCCCCCGGCACCACCCCGCAGAGATACTCCTCTAAGGAAATTTCATTCACGATCCAGATCCCCTCTTCATTTCCGGACAGGCGGAAGCTGCCGCGGTATCCGGCAGACTGCGCCTTTCCTGAGGCGTCCGTCACATAGATCCGGCCATTTTCCCCGGCGGATACTGTCATGGTATCTGTCCCCCGGGCCTCCATCCACTCCCGGCAGTCAAGCACCTGCCCGGCGGAACGCTGCTCCTTCTGTTCCTGGCCGGGCACGGCGGCTGACAGCCCCTGATCTCCCGTCAGATATACCTCTTTGCGGAAAGCCTTTTCTCCATTGTCCTGTGTCAGAAGGACCCGGACCGATTCCGGCACTGCAGCCCCCTCCTGCCCTCCGGCAGTCCCGTCCTCCGGCGTCTGTCCGGAGGCTCCGTTCCCGGCCAGCTCCCCGGCTGTCTCCTGTCCGGCAGCCTCTTCCCCGCCGGATTCCTGACCGGGAGCCGCCGCGGCCTTCCCCAGCAGCAGATTCCCGCAGATATAGACAGAATAGGTTTCCCCATAGACAAAATCCACGCTCTCCGGATCACAGTCGTAATTCCCGCTGTCTGCCATCAGCCGGTTTTCCTCCAACAGCATTCCCAGATACTGGATCTCTGTCACCTGGATCTGCTCCGCCAGTCCCAGCGCCGCAAGCATCCGCTCATAGACCCCGCACCAGGTTTCGCACGTCAGCTCCTCCGTCTCCTGAAACAGCCGTTCCTGCCGCAGATCCTCCGCCAGCTGATTCAGTTTCAGAAAATCAAGCAGGGCGTACACACCTTCCCCGGTTATGTATTCCTCCATCTCCGGAAGGATCAGCGCTCTGGTTTCCTCCGGGGTCAGCGGGATCACCTGCAGATACCCCGCCAGCTCTGCCGACGGGACATGGTCTGCGTCCTGTTCCTTCTGCAGCTGCCTCCGGGTCAGATGATCCAGCTGCAGACACAGAAAAAGCACTGCGCACAGAATCAGGAGATACCTGATATAAATTCTGCGGCCTCCCCGCCCTCTGTAACCGTTCCTCCGGAACATCCTCCGTTTCCGATACTCCATCATTCCCCCGCCTTCTTTCCCGTCTGTCCATTTATGATCGAAAAAAAGAAGCTGCCTGGCGCAGCTTCTTTTCTCATTCGTACTTTCTATTTTCTTTTGTACAGATTCTCTTTCGTATCCTGAAAAATCTTCTGTACCTTAAGGTTTTCTCATTGGCAAACCCCAAAGTGCCGTACCCGCAATTTTGACGCCTAGCGAAAAGCCAGGTGGGTGTCCGCAGCTGTCCTTCTGCCTTCCGCTGACAAAAATGGCGGCCTGACATCCGTTCAGCAATGTAGGAGTCCCATAAACGTAAATGTAGGTTCAAAATAGCAAGGCTCTCGTACACCCCAGGAATTTGCTAAAATTATTATACCTTACTATGTGCACAATGACAAGGGAATATTACTATGAAAATCTTCCAGCATTTCCAATAAATGTTCAAAACAATCTTCCGGTCTGCACGCCCGCCGCTTCCCTTTACGGCCGGGAGTCCTGCAGCATGGAAATGGCTCCGCTGGTCCCGATCCGGCTGCAGCCCGCCGCCAGATATGCTTCCATCTCCTCCCGGGTACGGATGCCTCCGGCCGCCTTGATCTTCACCTCCGGCCCGATGTGTGCTTTCATCAGCCTGACGTCCTCCACCGAAGCTCCGCCTGTGCCGAACCCTGTGGAGGTCTTGATATAATCCGCCCCGGCTTCTGTCACCGCCCGGCACATGGCAATTTTTTCCGCCTCTGTCAGATAACAGGTCTCTATGATCACCTTCAGGATACGCTCCCCCACAGCTTCCTTCAGCTGCCGGATTTCCTCCGTCACGGCCTCATATTCCCCGTTTTTCACCATTCCGATGTTGATCACCATATCGATCTCCGAAGCGCCGTCTGCCAGCGCCTGGCGCGTCTCCGCTATCTTCCCGGCTGTATTGGCATTGCCCAGGGGAAATCCCACCACCGTGCAGATGGTCAGCTCCGGAAATGCCTCATGCGCCCGCCCCACATAGCTGCTGGGGATACAGACGGAAGCCATCCCGTACTTTAGCGCTTCCCTGCAGAGCTTCCTGATCTCCTCCCAGGTGGTACAGGCCTTCAGAGCCGTGTGATCCACATACTGATATAAATTCTCTTTCATCCGGCTTAAATCTGGGGGCCGGCGGCAACTAAAGCCCTGCCGATCTCATTGCCCTCGTACTTTTTGAAGTTCTTTCTGAAACGCTCTGCCAGATCCTTTGCCTTTGCTTCCCACTCGGCAACATCCGCATACGTATCCCGGGGATCCAGAATACCGCTGTCTACGCCGTTCAGCTCTGTGGGTACCTCAAAGTTGAAGTACGGGATCTTCTTGGTAGGCGCGTTCAGGATATCGCCGTTTAAGATCGCGTCGATAATGCCTCTGGTATCTTTGATGGAGATCCGCTTGCCGGTGCCGTTCCATCCGGTATTGACCAGATAAGCCTTCGCCCCGCTCATCTTCATCCGTTTTACCAGCTCCTCTGCGTACTTCGTGGGATGCAGCTCTAAGAACGCCTGGCCGAAGCATGCGGAGAAAGTGGGCGTGGGCTCTGTGATGCCGCGCTCTGTTCCCGCTAATTTTGCGGTAAATCCGGACAGGAAGTAATACTCTGTCTGCTCCGGGGTCAGCACGGAAACCGGAGGAAGTACGCCGAAAGCGTCCGCGGAGAGGAAGATCACCTCTTTGGCCGCCGGAGCTGCGGAAACCGGACGCACAATCTTCTCGATATGGTCAATCGGGTAAGAAACGCGGGTATTCTCTGTCACACTCTTATCGTCAAAATCGATTTTGCCGTCCTCATCCAGAGTCACGTTCTCCAAAAGGGCGTTTCTCTTGATCGCGTTGTAAATATCCGGCTCAGACTCCTTATCCAGGTTGATTACCTTCGCATAACAGCCGCCCTCAAAGTTGAAGATGCCGTTGTCGTCCCAGCCATGCTCGTCATCGCCGATCAGCAGACGCTTGGGATCTGTGGACAGCGTAGTCTTCCCGGTTCCGGAAAGGCCGAAGAAAATGGCGGTATTCTCGCCCTTCAGGTCGGGATTCGCGGAGAAGTGCATGGAAGCGATCCCCTTTAAAGGCAGGTAATAGTTCATCATAGAGAACATGCCCTTTTTCATCTCGCCGCCGTACCAGGTATTGATGATCACCTGCTCGCGGCTGGTGATATTGAACATAACGGCTGTCTCAGAATTTAAGCCCAGCTCTTTATAATTCTCTACCTTTGCCTTGGATGCATTGTAAACAACAAAATCCGGCTCAAAATCCTTCAGTTCCTCCTCGGTAGGACGGATGAACATATTTTTTACAAAGTGAGCCTGCCAGGCAACCTCCATAATGAAACGGATGGCCATACGGGAATCCCTGTTGGTGCCGCAGAACGCATCCATCACATAAAGCTTCTTGCCGGAGAGCTCATCCAGGGCGATCTTTTTCAGCACCTCCCAGGTCTCCTCAGAAGCCGGATGGTTATCATTCTTATACTCATCGGACGTCCACCATACGGTATCCTTTGAATTCTCATCCATGACAATGTACTTATCCTGAGGGGAACGGCCTGTATAAATACCGGTCATTACGTTCACAGCGCCTAATTCGCTGACCTGTCCCCTGTCATAACCTTCGAGGGCAGGGTTTGTCTCCTCATCAAACAGGGTCTCAAAGGAAGGATTGTATACGATCTCTTTGACGCCTGTGATGCCATACTGGCTTAAATCGATGTTTGCCATACTTTTACCTCATTTCTTCCTGCATTTTTGTCATTTTCAGTCTGTCACATTTTTAACAGACTTTTCCCAGTTTGTCAATGGGTATTATAGCAGTAAATACCGTCTTTGGCAATTCCGAGTTTTTTACGGCAGAAAAGCACCGCTGTCCGCAGTGCTTTCCTGTTTCCTTTGACTTTTTGAAATATGTTTGAGAAATCCTGTTCTATTCCTTCGGAATGCTCCGTCTCGGTGACAGGAGCTGGAATCCGGTCTTCTTGTAAAGAGTACCCATGATTCCGTCGGGAGCCAGCAGGATTACCACAATCGCGATAATACCAAGAACGATGTTGGACATACCGGTGTAGCTGTACATGATCTGTACGATCACAACATAAATGATGGATCCTACGATCGGTCCTTCCATAGTTCCCAGTCCGCCGATGATTACGGCGAAGGTCATGGCAATCGTCCAGTTGATGGAGAATCCGGTATCCGGATTGATGAATGCGGTCTGCATATACTGCGCGCCGCCGATCAGACCCATCATGAAGCAGGCGATCACATAACATTTCAGCTTTGTCTTGTAAAGCTCCACACCCATGGTCTCAGCTGCGGAAGCGCTGTCGCGGATTGCCATCAGGGCAAGTCCGGTCTTGGTGCGCAGCAGAGAATAAACGATCAGTGTGGCAATGACAGCAATTACCAGGGCTGTGTAGTACAGCTGTTTGTAACTCATATTGAATACGGAGTTGATGGACCAGTCCTGAGCGTATCCTACAAACTTCCAGTTGGAGAAGAAGATGTTCAGCGCCTCGGCGATGATCCAGGTACCGATGGCGAAGTATACGCCGCTCATCTTGAAGATTGCCGGTGATACAGCCAGACCGAATACCGCGCAGATCACAGCGCCGATCAGGATGGATACAAAAATATTTACTCCGTAATTTACAGAAAGAATGGTCAGCGTATATCCGCCGATACCGATGAAGGCCTGCATACCAAGGGATAACATGCCGGCGTAACCGCCCAGCAGATTCCACATCTGGCTCATGGCCAGATACAGACACATCAGGGTACAGATATTGAGGATATAATTACTTCCCGTCAGCGGCAGAACAACAAACAGGAGAACTGCCAATACGACTAAAATGATTAAACTTGATTTTTTCATATTTTTCATAATTGTCAGCCCCCTTTACTTTCTCACCGCAGAAGCCGCGAATAATCCGTTGGGCCTTAATGCCAGAATCACAAGCAATACAATATAAGCAACCAGCATCTGCACGCCGGATCCGAAAATGAATCCGCCCAGCAGCTGCGCAACGCCAAGCACGATACCGCCTACCAGCGTTCCGAACAGGGAACCCATACCGCCGATTACAACCACGCCGAATGCGATGATCAGGTACTGGGTACCGGATGACGGATAGAAGGTAAAGGTAGAACCAACCAGGGAACCGGCTACCGCTGTGATACCCATACAGATTACCATGGCTGCCGCATATGCCAGCTTGGTATTAACACCCATCAGCTCAGCCGCCATGACATCATCAGAGGTAGCGCGGATCGCACGGCCGAAATTGGTCTTCTGCATCATCAGGGAAAGGCCGATGATGATGGCGCATGCGATGATAAAGCTGGTCAGGTAGCTTGCGGAAATAGAAAGTACATCTGTGGTGATCACGTTCTTGGATGCCAGCGGGTTGTTGATGATCTGGTTGTCCGCGCTGAAGATCTTCAGCATCAGGTTGGACAGGAAGATCGACAGACCGAACGTAACCAGCAGGGCCGGAGCCTGTCCTTTATCCATAACCTGGTTGACCAGGAAATGCTGGATGATAAATCCGAGCACACACATCACAACAACAGAAATCAGTGTCGATACGACCAGATTGCATCCCAGCGCATTTGCCACCACCATCGTGATGTATGTACCAAGGATCATCAGGTCACCATGAGCCAGGTTCGTCAGTCCCATAATACCGAATACCAGGGACATGCCGACGCCGATCATGGAATACAATCCTCCCAGGAGGATACCTGTAATTATAACTTGAATCATAACGTCTCAACTCCTTTTCGATTAATGAGCAAAGCTTCCAATACCAAAGTAAGCGTCGTTTACTTCGTCCACATTCAGGTCTTTGGATTTGCCTTCCATTACGACTTTGCCTTCCAGGATCACATATGCATAATCGGAAGCTTCGAGGGAACGGTTTACGTTCTGCTCTACGATCAGCATGGTCAGGCCGGTAGCCGCAATTTCTTTCAGCTTATCATAAATATCATTGATAACTACGGGCGCCAGTCCCAGAGATACCTCGTCCAAAAGCAGGATCTTCGGCTGCGTCATAATACCGCGGCCGATGGCCAGCATCTGTCTCTGTCCTCCGGAAAGGAAGGTGGACATCTGGCTTGCTTTTTCCTTTAAGACAGGGAACAGGTTATAAACACTCTCCAGTCTGTCTTTTCTCTCGCTTGCTTTTGCCATGTAAGCGCCCATCAGCAGGTTATCCTGTACCGTCATACGCTCAAAGCAGTGGCTTCCCTCGGGAGCCATGGACAGACCTAATTTCGCGATCTGGGAAGGCTTCTTCCCGGAAATATTCTGTCCGTCAAAAATGATCTCACCCTTGGTCGGTTTGTTAAAGCCGCAGATCGTATTCATGATCGTGGATTTTCCGGCTCCGTTGGCACCGATCAGGGAAACGATGGTTCCCGGCTCTACATTCAGGGAAATATTCTGGAGAGCAAGGAAATCTCCATAATGAACATCAATATTTTTTACTTCCAACAGGCTCATTCGTCGTCTCCTCCTCCCATATAAACCTTCTTCACCTCAGCGGAATTCATAACATCCAGAGGCTTGCCGGTAATAACGTCAACGCCGTCGGCCACCAGCATCACACGGTCGGTACCCTCTAACATGGTACGGATAATATGCTCGATCCAGATTACGGATACGCCCTGCTTCTTAATCGTCTTTACCAGATCGATGATCAGGCCCACCTCGGACTCTGTCAGTCCGCCGCCTACCTCGTCCAGCAGAAGGATCTTCGGCTCTGTGGCCAGCGCGCGTCCGATCTCCAGACGTTTCCGGTCCAGCAGCCCTAACTTTCCGGCAAACAGATCTAACTTGTTGTCCAGCTTGATGATCTTTGCCACTTCCAGTGCCTTTTTCTTTGCCTCAGCCTCGGACATCCCCGCGCCGAACACGCCTCCGACCATAATATTCTCGAATACGGTCATCTGCTCGAACGGTCTGGGAACCTGGAATGTACGTCCGATACCTCCGCGGCATCTCTCAGTAACTCCCTCGTGGGAAATCTCCTTGTCCTGGAAACGGATGGTACCCTTGGTGGGTTTCAGGATACCTGTCAGGATATTCAGCATAACCGTTTTACCGGCGCCGTTGGGTCCAATCACGCCCAGTACCTCTCCCTCACCCAGCGTAAAATTGATATCTTTTAATACGTGGTTGCTTCCGAAAGAAATACCAAGGTTTTCAACAGTTAATATTGCACTCAAAACTATACCTCCCTGTCTTCTTATTCAAACGCCTGGAATTCGCCGGTTGTCTCCAGCTCCGGAATCTGTGTTGTGGAAATGATGTTCTGCGTCCATGTTCCGTCATCATTGTAAATCCACTGTCCGGTTACCAGAGGCTGTACGGAATAATGCTGGTCATTGTACTGGATATTGCCGATGACGGTATCAATATTCAGCTCATCGCAGGCTGCCGTCAGCTTGTCGATATCCATGGAGCCTGCGTTCTTCAGCACGTTATAAAGGATCTCAACATTCGCATAGTTGTATCCCGCTGTAGCCGGAGCGTAATCATATTCCGGAAGCAGTTCCATCCACACATCACCGATCTCCTGGCAGGTCTGTCCGGAAATGGAGGATGTAAACGGATGGTTCGGTGTCCACCATACCTCAGAGCAGAGACCGGAAGCCAGTCCGTCCGCGCCTGCGGAATCCACGTCCGCAACGAACAGCGTCGCCTTGGCGATGGTAACGGTCTTCGGCATATAACCGGAAGATTTCAGCTGTGCAAAGAAAGTACCGAAGTCAGAGGTCAGCATAACGCCGGCAACCGCCTCGCAGTTTTCTTTCTTCAGGTTGTTAATGATCGATGTGTAGTCTGTCGCGCCGGATGTGTAAGCGCCCGGATCATACGCGGTATAGCCCCTGCCCTCGGCAAAAGCGGAAATCGCGCCGATCATGGTCTGACCCTCGGTATCGGTGGCATGCATCACGCCGATGGATCCGCCTTCCGATACGCCGGCCATCTCCCACGCATCCGCGAAAGCGGACAGCTCGTTCTCTGTGTTGAATCCGGCATGGTAAGAGGTCTTGTAATCGGAAATCGCCCACGCCTCGTCCGGTGTGTCTACGGACAGACAGAGGATCCCGGCACGCTCACAGGCTGCCGCAACCGGTACGGTCGTGGTCGCCGTCTTGGCCGTCAGCATGATCTCCACGCCTTTCCGGAGGATCAGGTTGTTGGCTGCCTCGGAGGCCTTTGTGGCGTCAGACTCGGAGTCCGCGAAAACAAGCTCGATCTTCTTCATGGAGCCGTCCACTTCAATGCCGCCGGCCTCATTGATCTGATCTACGGCGTAGCCGTACATCTCCTCGGTACCATCACCGAAGGCCGCCAGGGCGCCAGTTGCAGGATAAACAACGCCGACTGTGATCGTGTCGTCTGAACTGGATGCCGCATTTCCGTCGCCGCTGCCGCAGGCCGCCATGGATCCCACCATGGCCACGCACAGGGCGACTGCAGTTAACTGCGCTAATCGTTTTTTCATGTTCCATCACTCCTGTTAAAGAAAGTTGTGTAAAAAAGTGTATTCTTACGATACATCCATTTTATAAAAATTTGATAAACTTTTAAACCCGAAAAAATTATGATTTCATGAAATATCTTCGGAAAAAGAAAAAAGATTCCACAAAGGATACGTGGAATCTTTTCGTATTTTATGCATAATGTAATAAAAGCCGTGGAGTCCCCCTTTATCTGTTGTAATTTTCCATAATTTCTGCCGTATTTTCAGAAAATTCCTGTTCACTCAGTTCGCCGGCAAAAAACTGTTTGACCGTATTCCCCCATGCATCCCCGGTCTCCTGGTCCAGGGCCGAAAACAGGAAGGCGTCCCTGCCGCCCGCCCGGGCCTCCATCTCATGCAGGAACTGCACCTGGGGAGATACCGATCCCTCCGCCGCAATCTCTGTATCCGTAATATTCAGGTATCCATGCTCCTGCGCATTGATCCTGTTTACCTCCAGCGCGAACTCCACACAGAGCGCCGCCGCATCCTCCCGGTACTCCGACCGGGCGTTCACCGCCAGCCCCGGTTTGTAGCTCCCGTTCATGTCCATCAGGTGATATCCTCCCGCGGCATCCGCGCCGTACCCCGGAAACGCCGCCGCCGCGAACCCGTCTTCCCCCATATTCTGGATCAGATGGTAGACCAGGGAGGACTGATGCACCATCATCACCGCGTCATGGTTGATGAAATTGCGCACTGCCTCCGGCTCTCCGGTTTCCATATAGTTCTCCGGAAACGCCCCCGCTGTGATCAGTTCCCGCAGTTTTGCGGAGGTTTCCGTCCCCAACGCCTTCATACCGCCCGCAGACGCGTTCCCGTCCAGCGTTCCCCGGTACCCTTCCGGATCCGTCAGACAGGCGATCATGCAGCCGAACAGCTCTCCCATCCATTTATCCTTCATCCCCAGCTCAATGGCGGCATAATCCGTCCCGTGCGTCCGGTTGTACTGATCAACCCTGCGGATCATCTCCTCCAGTTCCTCCATCGTTTCCGGGATCTCAAGGCCGATCTCCTCCATCAGCTCCGCATCATAGTACGCCACTGCGTAGCTGTCCGGCACACAGGGGATGATATAATTATTCCCGTCTTCGGACGGCGTCAGATAACGATCCTGAAATCCGGCGTCCTGCAGCTCCTCCTGCACCGGCATGCAGGCGCCCGCCTCAAACAGATATTCCGGATAATTCCCTCCCGGCACATAAAAAATATCCGGCAATTCGTTGCAGACCACCGCCATCTTCAGCTTATCCCTGAGCTCCTGTTCCGAATAGGTCTCCACCTCGATCTCATAACCGTACGTTTCCGCCAGGGTATCCCACTGAAACACATAGTAGGCTCCCGGCACATTGCGGTCATAACAGATCCAGACTTCCAGCGGAGTCCCCTCCGCCTCCTGCCCGGCCGTCTCATCCTGCGCTTCTTCCCGGCTCCGGGTACACCCGCCGGCAAACAGCACCGCGCTTAGGGCGCACACCAGAAGCCATGACATGATTTTTTTCATACATCTCTACCTTATATATTCTGATCTGATTTCTTACAGCTGCATCAGGCGCGGAAGGAGCGTTCTCCACCCGCCGGCGGCTGCTTTTTCATTTTACAACACCTGCAATCTATTGTAAAATGGAAACAATGAATTTTACGGGAGTTTTTTATGGACGGCAGAAAACAACAACACTATTTTCCTTTTTATAAAATATTCAACGGCTTGTCAGATTCCACCAGCTTTCAGCGGCGTCTGCTCCTGTCCTTTCTTTTTATTGCCATCCCGGTGATTTCCGGCGTGCTGGTGATCGCATTTTTCATCATCCAGTTCAGCACCCACGAGACGGTGACCCAGACCCAGGCCACCGAGCTGGAAAAGACCTCTGCCCAGCTGGAATTCATTTTCAGCGACACAGAAAATATGTCCCGGGAGCTGATCTACAACTCCTCGGTACAGGAATATCTGGCTGCGGCCAACGAATCAGCCGCCTATCCGGACGATACGGACGCTTCCTATTTTATCAACGGACTGATCCTGAACCGCGAATACATCAACAGTATTGTGCTGACCACGAAGGACCGCACCATCTACTCCACGGAAAACGCCTACTCCGACCGGGCCGGGTTCCAGAACATCCGCGAAAAATGGTGGTACCCGCAGCTGACAGGGCTTGACGCCCCCTATGCCTGGTTTCCCTATTCCACGCTGACGGCAACCGTCTACGAATCCCAGGAAAACAATGAGATTCCGCCGCAGATCAATACCCTGATGCTGGTACGGCCGGTCATCAGCACAGCCGATTACCATACTGTCCTGGGCTATCTGATGATTTATCTGGACGACGAATACATGGTGGAGCTCTGGCAGGATATCACCTGGGGCAAAACCGCCAATGTGTTCCTGGTGAGCGATACCGGGGAACTGCTGATGAAAAATTCCATGATGAACGATTACTCGGAAATATTTTCCCAGGCCGATCCCAAACAGGGAAATTACATCTTCCGCTACGAAAAGGAACCCTATGTCCTGACCTCCTCCGAAATGGAAACGGATCAGTGGATGCTTTACATGCTGACGCCCTATCAGGAGGTGAATGACACGGCCAGAACTATGATCTATGTACTGTTCCTGGCGATCGCCGCCATCATCCTGGCGCTGTTTTTCATGTCCAAATACAGTTCCGGCAACATGGCGCGCCCCATCGTCATCCTCTCTAAGATGATGGATGCCTACCACGGCGCCGATCAGAAGTTCGACGAGAACATGGTGCGGCTCTACCAGAACCGCTCTGATGAAATCGGGCAGATGTACCGCTCCTATGAGCAGTTGGAGGAGCGTATGAACCGCCTGATCCAGGAGATCTATGTAAAGAATTTAGAGAAAAAGGACGCGGAGCTGGCCCTTCTGCAGAGCCAGATCGACCCGCATTTCCTCTATAACACCCTGGATTCCATCAACTGGATCGCCCTTGCCAACGACCAGGACGAGATCAGTGAGATGATTACCGCCCTCTCCGACACCTTCCGCTTAAGCCTGATGAAAAACAACAGCTCGTTTGTGGAGATGGAACAGGAGATCCAGTACATCCAGAGTTACCTGATCCTGCAGAAGTTCCGCTATGCGGACCGGCTGGCCTACGACTTTGACATGCCCGATCCGCTGCCGCCCCTGTACATTCCCCGCTTTATCCTGCAGCCGGTGGTGGAAAACGCGTTAAAGCACGGGATCAATACTCTGGAAAACGGCGGCCGCCTGCTGATCCAGGTCAGCGTCGGGAAACAGGTGGTTCTCCGGGTCGTCAACGACGGCACGAACATCGACCTGAAAAAGATGAAAAGCCTCCTAATCTTCCACCCGGAGGACAGCGACATCCTCAATTTCAAAAAAGAAGGCTACGGTGTCCAGAACATCCACCGCCGCATTAAGATCATCTGCGGGGATGAATACGGACTCAGCTATTCCACCACGAAGACGCAGACCATCTGCCAGATCCTCCTGCCGGTCAGGGAAACTCTGTAGCCCAAAGAGGGACTGCCCCACAGCCATCGCCGCGGGACAGTCCCTCTTTTTTGTGCCGCTGCGCCTTCCGTTTACAGCAGCCTTTTCTTATTATGCATTCTTCCGGTACGCGGAAAGCGTCGTCCCGGTATGTTTCTTAAAAATCTGTGCAAAGTAGGTATAGTCATTATAGCCCACCGCGCTGGATACCTCGTACATCTTCAGATCCGTGTTGGCCAGGTAATCCTTCGCCTTTTCAATCCGCAGGTTCGTCACATAGTTGATAAATGTCACGCCCACCTCTTTCTTGAAAATATCGCAGAGATAATTCTTGCTGATGCTGATATTGTCAGCCACATCCTGCAGGGAAATATTCTCCCTGAAATGATCGTCGATATACTCCAGCGCCGCCTGCACCATTTTGGAGGGAGCCGCCACCTTCTGCCGGGACACAAGGTCAGCCAGCGCCAGGCAGATCTCCCGTACCAGCTGTTTCTGATCCTCCATCCCCGGGTACTCCCGGCGCAGATACTTAAGGTTCAGAAGCTCCTGCCGGGCAATCTGGTGCACCACGTCATACTTATTCTGCAGCTGGTAGGTACGCAGCAGGATCAGGAACGTAATGCTGGAAACATAATCCCGGTACAGAACATGCACGTTGCCCTCCGGCTCCACATAAATCTGATCCAGGGTATTGCAGACCGCCTCCCGGTCTGCCGTCAGGATCGCATGGAACAGCCCCTCGATCTCCGTGTAGGGAATGGTCAGGTTCATCTCCCTGCCATGCACCGGATTCGCGTCCGAGGTATCCGCAATGTTGGCCTCCTGCATGAAAATCTGCCGCACACAGTCATTCCTGGCCTCAAAAAGCTCCTTCTGTCCCCGGTGGATGTCGCTGATCCCCAGCGCCAGATCCAGCCCCGCCGCATGCTTCCGCTCCAAAAGCAGGCGGACGCTCTCCTTCACGTCCGCGTACTGCTCCTTTCGCAGATCATACAGGACAAAAAACATGCTCTCATCCGAAAGGAAATCCAGTACTTTTCCATATTCCAAAAGCAGATTCTCCATCTCCTGGTTCAGCTTGCCGATCTCGGACATGTAATCCACCGCCGGGGAAATCTGGTCCGTATCAATCTTGACCATCAGAAACAGCTCGTCTTCAAACTCGCTCTGTCCATGTTTCCTTAACGCTTCCCGCAGCCCTTCCTCGCACTTATTTTCCTCCGTCAGCGCCAGAAAATACCGGTTCTTCAGCTCCGTATAACTGTTCTGCAGAAGCTCCTGCATCTGCTTCTGCTGACTCGCCCGGGACTGCTTTTCCCCGATTTTTGCCGCCATCCGTTCCAGCATGGCCACAAAATCAGCCTTTTTGATCGGTTTGAGCAGGTAATCGCTGATCCCTAACTTGACAGCGGCCTGGGCATAGGAAAAATCATCATAGCCGGACAGGATCACAACCTCCGTCTCCGGATTCCATTTTTTTACCAGGCTGGCAAACTCCAGCCCGTCCATCCGGGGCATCTTCACATCCGTGATCACCAGATCCGGTTTCAGGCTGTCTAACTGCTCCGCCGCTTTCAGCGGGCTGGTGAAGGCCCCTGCCACCGCAAAGCCGTACTTCGGCATGTCATAAACCTTCTGGATGCCTTTGATCACAATCTCCTCATCATCCAGCAACAATAACCGATACATGAACCGCACCTCTTATCCGATATACTTTCTCTTTGCATTCTGCAGGCTGATGATAAACCAGATGACAAAAACCACAAACACCGTCACGCCCGCCATCTCCGCGAAATCATTCTTAATGTAGAAACACTCGATCAGCCCGTAAATTCCATACAGCACGCAGACAATACCGAAGATCAGCGTCTTCGGCCGCATCAGGTCACAGAACTCCTGCGGCTTTCTCACGCGCTTCAGATCCTGCTGCGCCACCAGCCAGGCCGGCGGCGTGCCCGTCCGCTTCATCTGCTGCGACGTATAGACCGAATAGGCGCCGTAAATCAGAATGATAAAATCAAAAATCGTCATGAAACCGATATCTTCCACATGAAATCCTGTCAGTAAATATCCCATATTTTCTCCCATCTGCCATTTGCTCCATATTCTGCTGCCTCAGACAATTCTGTCTGAGGCAGCTGCAGCCGGACTTATCCGATCTGTAAAAATGCTTTTACGGCCTGCGGCATCTCCTCCGGTTCACATACCGTCGTATGGCGCACCGCGGCGCTGCGGATCTCGTCGATCGCCTGGGGCACCTTCACGTTGGCGATCTTGGAAAGCTCATCCGCCAATTCAAAATCGCCCATTCCGTCATATTTCCGGTCGATGGCGTCCATGACGCTTCTGGTGAACTTAAACGGGCTGGCCGTAGAAGCGATCACCGTTTTTGTCATATCTCCGGTCTCCGCCTTGTATTTCCGGTATACGCCTGCCGCGACTGCCGTGTGCGTATCGATCACATAACCGGTATCTCCGTACAGGGAACGGATCACCTCAGCCGTCTCCTCCTCGCTGGTATAATTTCCATAAAAATCTGCCAGTTTTTCCCGCATCTGCGGCGTAACCGTATACTTCCCGCCGGCGGACAGTTCCCGCATCAGTTCCGCGTTTTTCTCGGCGTCCGCTCCGGCGATCCAGTAGATCAGCCGCTCCAGGTTGCTGGAAATCAGGATATCCATGGAGGGTGAGGAGGTCAGGATAAACTCCCGGTTCCTGTCATACACGCCCGTAGAGAAGAAATCATAGAGGACTTTATTCTCATTGGACGCGCAGATCAGCTTCGCGATGGGAAGCCCCATATTCTTCGCGTAAAAAGCCGCTAAGATATTGCCGAAATTTCCGGTGGGTACCACCACGTTGATGGGGTCATCCTTTCCGATCTCGCCGTTGGCAAACATTTTCGCGTATGCGTACACATAGTAAACAATCTGCGGCACCAGCCGTCCGATATTGATGGAATTGGCGGAAGAGAACTGGTATCCCGCCGCGTCCAGCTCCGCCTTCAGCTCCGGATCGGAAAACATCTGTTTCACGCCGGTCTGCGCCTGGTCAAAATTGCCGTGAATCCCCACAACGCAGGTATTCTCCCCCTTCTGGGTCACCATCTGCTTCTCCTGGATGGGGCTGACGCCGTCTTTGGGATAAAAGACAACAATCTTCGTCCCCTCCACATCCGCAAAACCTGCCAGCGCAGCCTTTCCGGTATCGCCGGAAGTGGCCGTCAGGATCACGATATCATTCTTCACCTGGTTCTTGCGGGCGGCGGTAATCAGAAGATGCGGCAGAATCGACAGCGCCATATCCTTGAAAGCAATGGTCGGTCCGTGGAACAGCTCCAGGTAATACGCCCCGCCCGCGTAAGTCAGCGGCGCGATCTCCGGCGTATCAAACTTGGAATCATACGCCCTCTCGATACAGGTCTTCAGTTCCTCTTCTGTAAAATCCGTCAGGAACCGGCTCATGACCGCGTACGCAGTCTCCTGATAAGACATACCGGCCAGCTCCTCCACCGGGATATCCAGTTTCGGGATCTCTGTCGGCACATACAGGCCGCCGTTGTTTGCCAGTCCGTTCAAAATCGCCCGGGACGCCGTCACTTTCTCAGACGCATCCCTGGTATTCGTATATAAAATCTCCATCTCTGATCCTCTTTCTGCCGGAAACCGGCACTGCATATTCGTAAAACTCCCCGCCGGAACAGCATGCGCCGTCAGAGCAGCCCCCGGCAGTATCCTCTCAATACCGATATCTTAACACACCGGACAACGGATGACAAATTCTTTTTCCCGAACTGCCCGGTTCCCCCTGTCCGGCTGCTGCGGTTCACTCCGGCCGCCGCAGCGTCAGGCTTCGGCCCCCTCCGGCAGGACAATCTTCCCGGCCGCCGCGCAGGCTGCCGCAGTCTTGGGGGACGCCAGATAGATCTCCACCTTAGAGGTTCCCATCCGTCCTAAGAAATTGCGGTTGTTGGTGGCAACCACCCGCTCCCCGTCCGTAAGGATGCCGCCGGTTCTGCCGCAGCAGAGGCCGCAGCCCGGATGGGTGATGATCGCGCCTGCTTTCGCCAGAACAGCCATCGTCCCGTTTTCCACTGCCTCCTCATAAATCTTCCGGCTGGCCGGGGTCACGATCAGCTTCACGAAGGGCGCCACCTGTTTTCCCTCCAGGATCCTGGCCGCAGCCATCAGATCCTCCAGCCGTCCGTTGGTGCAGGAACCGATGAATACCTGGTCGATCTGCGTCCCTTCCAGTTCCGCCACCGGGCGGATCTTATCCACCTGGGAAGGGCAGGCCATCACCGGCACAAAATCCTCCGCCCGGTAAGTAATCTCCCTGGCGTAAACGGCATCCGCGTCCGCTTTCAGTTCCCTCTGCTCCTCGCTGAGGGCAATGCCGCAGTATTCGGCCGTCTTCTCATCCGGCGCAAACAGCGCGCACTTGGCTCCGGCCTCCACTGCCATGTTGGACATGGTCATCCGGCTGGCCACCGTCATCTGCTCCACCGTATCGCCATGGAACTCCAGCGCCATGTAGGTGGCTCCGTCCGCTCCCAGGTCGCCGATCAGCCGCAGGATCACATCCTTGGAAGTCACGTTCTCCGGCAGCTTCCCGCTGATGGTCACTTTGATGGTCTGGGGCACACGCACCCACAGCGTCCCGGTTCCCAGGATACTGGCCATCTCTGTATAGCCGATTCCGGAAGAAAACGCCCCCACGCAGCCGTAAGTGGTGGTGTGGCTGTCTGTGCCGAACACAATATCTCCCGGCTTCACATACCCCGCCTCCGTCATCAGCTGATGGCAGATCCCGTCGGAGCGGTGGATATGTTTCATGCCGTATTTTTCCACAAACGCATTTCCCACCCGGAAATGCCGGGTATCATCCACCTGGCTGGCGGGAACGAGATGGTCATAGATCAGGACAGCCCGATCCGGATCCCAGAGCTCTGTGAATCCCATCTCCTCAAACTTCTCCGCCACAAAGGGGATAAAAATATCATGGATCATCACCCGATCCACATCTACGGTGACAATATCACCGGGTTTTACATCCTTCTTCACGTGATTCCGGATGATCTTTTCTATCATTGTCGCACCCATGCAGATTCTCCTCCTTCCTCAGTCCAGACCGTTGCGCCGGCGCATGGCCTTCACCAGTCCGCCGGCGTTGATGATCTCCAGCAGGTTATCCGGCAGGGACGCGATGGGGTAGGTCTTCTGCCCCAGCGCGATCTGCTCTCCCACCGTCACCGTGATCTCATCGCCTTCCTTCACATCCGCCTGCAGACCGTCGTTCTCGATCAGCAGCAGTCCGTTGTTAATGGAATTGCGGAAGAAAATCCGCGCATAGGATTTTGCCACCACACAGCGGATCCCCAGCGCCTTGATCACCTCCGGCGCCTGCTCCCTGGAAGAACCGCAGCCAAAATTCTTTCCGGCCACAATGATATCTCCCGGCCGGATCTGCGCCGCCAGCTCCGGCCGCAGAGGGGAAAATGCATAAGGTTTCATATCGTCAATCGTCTTTAACGCCAGATACTCGGTGGGCATAATGATATCCGTGTCAATATCGTCGCCCAGCACCCAGACTTTTCCGGTAAACTGTTCCATATCCGTTCCTCTTTCCTGTTTTCTCACCGGATCCGCGCCCCGCCTCTGCCGGCCGCGGATCCCTGTATTGTTTATCGTTCCAGTGCGTTACAGCTGATCCGCCGTGGTGATCTCGCCTTTGATGGCGGAGGCTGTCACCGTAGCCGCGGAAGCCAGATAGACAAAGGAATCCGGAGAGCCCGCGCGGCCTTTGAAATTCCGTGTCCCGGTGCTGATCAGGGTCTCGCCCTCACCGATCACCCCCTGACAGCTGCCCCAGCAGACGCTGCAGTTGGCGTTCATCACGATCGCCCCCGCTTCCATAAAGATCTGGATCAGCCCTTCCTTCAGCGCCTTCTCATACACCTCCTGGCTGGCGGGAACCACTAAGAAACGCACCAGCGGATGTACCTTCCGTCCCTTTAACAGCTCAGCGCCCACACGCAGGTCTTCCAGACGGCCGTTGTTGCAGGAGCCTAAGAACGCCTCGTCAATATGGATGCCGGCACACTCCCTGGCGTTCACCACATTGTCCACAAAATGGGGCTTTGCTACGATGGGCGTGATCTGGCTTAAATCCACCTCATATTCCTCCGCGTAAACCGCATCCGGGTCACTGGCGAACAGATGCTTCGGCTCCCTGCCCCGCTCCTTCAGATAATCCATGGCCACGTCGTCCACCTCCATCAGGGCTGTCTTGGCCCCGGCCTCCACGCAGAGGTTGCAGATGGCGATCCGGTCGCTCATGGTCAGGGTCTTCAGGCCCTCGCCGCCAAACTCCATGGCCTTATAGTTCGCCCCGTTGGCGCCGATGCGGCCGATGATGGTCAGAATCAGATCCCTGGCGTACACCCCCTCCGGCAGCTTCCCGGTGAGGTGGAAACGGATCGTCTCCGGCACCAGCAGCCAGGATTTCCCGGTCACCATGGCGTAGAGATAGTCCGTGCATCCCACGCCTGTCCCAAAAGCGCCCAGCGCCCCATAGGCACAGGTATGGCTGTCCGCGCCGAAGATCAGCTCGCCCGGGCGGACATGGTTCTCCATCATGATCTGATGGCAGACGCCCTTTCCCTCATAAAATGTAATGCCGTGCTCCTTCGCGAAATCACGCATCTTCTTGTGGGACGCCGCCGTCTTCGGGCTGTCAGCCGGAACATTGTGGTCTACAATCCACACCAACTTGTCCACATCCGCGATGTGCGGGTGCTTCAGTTTCTCATGATACATATCGATGGTCAGATGGGTCGTTCCGTCGTTGCTCATCAGACGGTCCACCTCCACCGTATGGATATCACCGGCCTTTACCTCCAAAACCCCGGCGGCCGCAGCGATAATTTTTTCAGCCATTGTCATTCCCATATCTTCTGCTCCTCCCTACTCTTCTTCTCTGTTCAGCGATGCGATCAGGCCGCCCTGGTCCAGAATCTGCTGCATATAGGCCGGCAGCTTCGTACAGACAAACTCCTGCCCGTTGCATCTGGCTACGCCGTCGGCCAGCGACAGTTCCATCTCGTCGCCGTCAGATACATGGTCGTACAGATCTTTGCTGATGATCACCGGCAGTCCGATATTGATGGCGTTGCGGTAAAAAATCCTCGCAAAGGATTTGGCCACCACTGCCTTGACGCCCAGCGCCTTTAAGACAGAGGGTGCCTGTTCCCTGGAGGAACCGCAGCCAAAATTCTCATTTGCCACCACGAAATCCCCGGGCTGCACCTTCGACGCAAATTCCGGGTCCAGGGACTCAAAGGTATGTACTTTCATTTCGTCAATGCTGGGATATAAAAGATACTGGGACGCGATGATCTGGTCCGTATCCACATCTGTATGGAATCTGAAAACTTTTCCCATTTTCACAACCTCCTGCTTCTTTACTAAGTGCTCATTATAGCACAGGGCTGATGCATGAACCCTCACACATCAGCCCTATTTCAGAATATGATTTCAGAAAACAAATCTGATTTTAGTTGTTGATCAGCTTGTCCTCTCCGTTCCAGCTGTACAGCTTGCGGACTTCCTCGCCTACCAGCTCTGCAGGATGCTCAGCTGCTTTGCGGCGCATTGCCTTGAAGTGTACCTGGCGTCCTGCCGGGGACATATCCAGCAGGAACTCTTTTGCGAAAGAACCGTCCTGGATGTCGGCAAGAACCTTCTTCATCGCCTTCTTGGTATCCTCGGTGATGATCTTCGGTCCGGTGATGTAATCGCCGTACTCTGCTGTGTTGGAGATGGAGTATCTCATACCTGCGAAACCGGACTGGTAGATCAGGTCTACGATCAGCTTCATCTCATGGATGCACTCGAAGTATGCGTTGCGGGGATCATAACCGGCCTCGCAGAGTGTCTCAAAACCAGCCTGCATCAGGGCGCAGACACCGCCGCAGAGAACAGCCTGCTCACCAAAGAGGTCTGTCTCAGTCTCCGTGCGGAAGGTGGTCTCTAAAACGCCTGCCCGTGCGCCGCCGATTGCCAGGGCGTAAGCTAAAGCCAGCTCCAGAGCCTTGCCTGTAGCATCCTGCTCTACCGCAACCAGACAGGGAACACCCTTGCCAGCCTGGTACTCAGAACGTACGGTGTGGCCAGGTCCCTTCGGAGCTACCATGGTAACATCCACATCCTTGGGAGGAACAATGCATCCATAATGGATATTGAAACCATGTGCGAACATCAGCATGTTGCCGGGCTCTAAGTTCGGCTCAATATCCTTTTTATACATATCAGCCTGCTTCTCATCATTGATCAGGATCATAATGATATCCGCTCTCTTTGCAGCCTCAGCAGTGGTATAAACCTCAAATCCCTGTGCCTCTGCCTTTGCCCAGGACTTGCTGCCTTCATACAGGCCGATGATCACGTTGCATCCGGACTCCTTTGCGTTCAGGGCATGCGCATGTCCCTGGCTGCCGTAACCGATCACTGCGATGGTCTTGCCATCCAATGCGGAGAGATTGCAGTCTTCCTGATAATAAATTTTTGCTTCTGCCATTTCTTTATCCTCCATTCGATAAAAGAATTACTTATAATATTATAACATCCTCATCGCCGCGGCTCAATCCGGTCTCGCCGGTCCTGGCCAGCTCAAGAATGTCGTAACCTCGCATCAGATCAATGAAAGCCTCTAACTTACCCTGATCCCCGGTCAGCTCGATCACCATGGAATCACTGCTGACGTCAATAATCTTCGCCCGGAAAATATTTGCCACGGGAATGATGTTCTGGCGGTCCTCCGGTCTTGCCCGCAGTTTGATCAGCACCAGCTCGCGGTAAACGGACTTCTCCGGCTTCAGCTCCTTGATATCCACCACATCCTCCAACTTCGCCAGCTGCTTGCGGATCTGCTCCAGCACCTGGTCGTCTCCATGGGATGTGACGGTAATCCGTGTAAACCGGTCGTCCGCGGTCACGCCTGCGGAAAAACTGTCAATATTATAGCCGCGACGGGAAAACAGTCCGGAAATATGGCTGAGCACTCCCGATGTATTCTCCACTAATAATGAAAGCACCTGTCTCCTCATCACAAACATCTCCTTACAAATCTTCTGAACTCGCTTCAAAAACAGATCCTGCCCATGCAAAAATCATGCCTTTTAAAACTTTTCTCATTTTAGCAACATCTAATTTTTTTGTCAATAGTAACCATATACGCACCGTAATGTTTTATGACCTGTTCCATGGCCGCAAGGCCTGCCCCGTCCGTACACAGGGGCATCACTCCGGCCACCCCGGCGTATCCGGCCAGCACCCGGGCCGCGGCATGGGGATCCGCCGTGGCGATCACCGCCGGCATCCGCACGGCCTGCGTCACCTCCGTCACTGCATCCAGCAGGATATCCGCCTCCCCGTCCAGGCCGGCGGCGGTAAAAAGAAGCGCGTCCGCCTCCTCATCCTGCAGGTCAAAGGCCAGATCCTGGGCCGTATCAAAAAGGTCCTCCCCGTACTCCTCCAGCAGTTCTGCATCCTTCGTATAGTCGATCCCTTCCCCCAGTTTCAGCGTCTGGCCAGGCTCAAACGGGTACACCTGCCGCTGGTCAGCCAGGTACAGGACGCCCCCGGCGCCGCAGGATGCGGGGGCCAGGCTGCCGGTTTTCTCCTTCATCTTCGCGATAAATTCCGGCGTAGTCCCGCAGCAGCCGCCAATCAGCTGCGCCCCGGCCTCCACAACGAAAACCATACAGTCCGCAAAGGTGTCCGCATCCATATCATAATAAGTCTGTCCGTCCCCGTCCACCTGGGGCAGCCCGGCGTTGGGCTTTGCGATCAGTGGGACCTGCGCCGCAGCGTGCATCCGCTTCACAGTCGCCAGCATCCGGTCCGGTCCCGCCGAACAGTTCAGCCCCACAGCGTCCACCCCCAGCGCCTGCAGCGTCACCACCGCGGATTCCGCGGAAGCGCCGTAAAGCGTATTGCCGGATTCTGTAAAGCTCATGGTGGCAATCACCGGGAAATCCGGGCAGACCTCTTTCGCCGCCAGGAGGGCCGCCCGGGTCTCCTGCAGGCTCATCATCGTCTCCACCACCAGCAGATCCGCGCCGCCGTCCACAATCGCCGCGATCTGTTCTTTATAAACATCCACCAGTTCTTCAAAGGTCAGATCCCCCAGGGGCTCCAACTGCGCCCCGGTCATGGTCAGATCCCCGGCCACCAGCGCCCGGCCGTCCGCAGCCTCCCGGCTCACCGCCACCAGTTCCCGGTTCATCTCCTGCAGCTGATCCGCCAGGCCATACTCGGCCAGCTTGATCCTGTTCCCCGAAAACGTCGGTGCGTATACGATATTGCTGCCCGCCTGGATAAACTCCCGCTGCAGCCCGATCAGTACGTCCCGGTGTTCCAGCACCCACTGTTCCGGACACACGCCCGCCGGCATCCCCCGCTTCTGCAGGTTCGACCCGGTCGCCCCGTCCAGGCAGACAATTCTGCCATCCATCCATGTATGAAACTCCTGCTTTGTCATCTTTCCTTCCCCCGTTCTTTCTTCATGCTGCGCCTTTGGCTTGCATTCACTAAGTGTTCTTCGCCCAGTGTTCACATGATACCATTTTCAGTATATTTATGCAAATATTACTTATTTTTTCACGGGATGTTTGCCAGAAGAACCCTTTCTGTGGTATCATAAACAGGTAGTTTTTATTAATTTCATACACAGATTACCAGGAGAACGTTATGGTAAAGAAATGGAAGATCACGATCCCGGAACTGACGGGCCGCCAGGAACGCACGGCTTATCTGTACCTTCCGGAATCGTATGAAACAGACAGACACAGGCGCTATCCCGTCCTCTATATGTTCGACGGGCACAATGTGTTTTTTGACAGCGACGCCACCTACGGCAAAAGCTGGGGACTGGGACGTTTCTTAGACGAGACAGGCACCGACCTGATCGTTGCGGCGGTGGAATGCAACCACTCCCCGGATCATGGCCGCCTGAAGGAATATGCTCCCTATGATTTCAGGGAAAAGGGCTTTGGCTTTATCGAGGGGAAAGGCCGGATCACCATGGACTGGATGACCCGCAGCTTCAAGCCTTTCATCGACGCCCACTGCCGGACGCTTCCCGACCGGAAGCATACGTTTATCGCAGGCAGCTCCATGGGAGGGCTGATGAGTGTGTACGCGCTTTTACATTACAATTCGATCTTTTCCAGGGCAGCCGCGCTGTCCCCGTCGCTGTGGATCGCGCCGGAAGCATCCAAAAAGATGATCCGCGAATCCTCCCCCGTTAGGGACACCATTCTTTACATGGATTACGGCACCAGGGAAATGGGGAACCGGACGGCGCGCCGCACGGCCTTCGGCGAGATGGCCACCCTGCTCCTCTCCAAAGGCGTCCTGCTGGACTGCCGGCTGGTACCGGGCGGCGAACACTGCGAGGCGTCCTGGGAACGGCAGATCCCGTTTTTTCTGAACACTCTGCTGTACGGTATCGCAGAATAAAAGAAGGTCATCCCCACCGGGGATACAGACAGGGGCAGACGCCCCAGAAGGAGGCAACGTTTATGGAAATGCAGTATTTTAAGAATTATTCTCCCGCCCTCGGGCGCGATATGGAATGCAAGGTTTACGGACATGCAGGCCGGCCGGTACTGTATATCCCCTGCCAGGACGGCAGATTTTTTGACTTTGAAAATTTCAGGATGACGGACACCTGGGCGCCCTGGATCGATTCCGGTGAGGTAATGGTCTTTTCCATCGATACCATTGACCGGGAAACCTATTCCAGTTTTGAGGATCCCTACTGGCGGATCCGCCGGCATGAGGACTGGATCCGCTATATCACAGACGAGATGGTTCCTTTCATCCGGGGCATGGTCAATGAACGCAACGGCTGGAACGGCCCCACCGGGGTCATCGCCTTTGGCTGCAGCCTGGGCGCTACCCACGCGGCCAATCTTTATTTCCGCCGTCCGGATCTGTTCGACGGACTGCTGGCCTTAAGCGGCATCTACAGCTCCCGCTACGGCTTCGGCGATTACATGGATGAACTGGTCTACGAAAATTCACCCCTGGATTTCCTGCCGAACATGCCGATGGATCATCCTTATCTGGATATGTACCGCGCCCATAAAGCCATCATCTGCTGCGGGCAGGGCGCCTGGGAGCAGCCGGACACCACTTATCGGCTGAAAGAGATCTTAGAGGCCAAGGGCATCCCCGCCTGGGTGGATATCTGGGGCTACGATGTGAACCACGACTGGGACTGGTGGTATAAGCAGGTCGCCTATTTTGTCCCCCACCTGCTCCACGACGCGCCGTAATTGCCGGACACCAAAACACAAAAGGATAGATAGATAGAAAGAGAGAGAGTATGAAAAATTTTATTTTTATTTCGCCGAATTTCCCGACAAACTACTGGCAGTTCTGCCGGGAACTGAAGAAAAACGGTCTCAATGTGCTGGGCATCGGCGACCAGCCCTATGACGAGCTGATGCCGCAGCTCCACGAGAACCTGACAGAATATTACAAGGTAACGAGCCTGGAAAACTATGATGAGGTCTACCGTGCCGTGGCGTTTTTCACCTTCAAGTATGGGCGGATCGATTTTATTGAATCCAACAATGAATACTGGCTGGAACAGGACGCCCGCCTACGGACGGATTTCAACATCCGCACCGGTTTCCAGGTACAGGATCTCCCCCGGATCAAATACAAGTCCAAAATGAAGGAGTACTACCGGCGCGCCGGAATTCCCGTAGCCCGCTGGGTGATCGCCGAAAGCATCGGCGTCTGCCTGGATTTCATCCGGGAAGTGAAATATCCGGTGATTGTCAAACCGGACAACGGCGTGGGCGCCTCCCACACCTATAAGCTGAACAACGACCAGGAATTAGTGGATTTCTTCGCCTCCAGAGAGCGCGGCGTTTCCTACATTATGGAGGAATTCATCCATGCAGAGATCAACTCCTACGACGCCATCATCGACTCCCACGGGGAACCGGTGTTTGAAACCGGGAACTGTACGCCGATTTCCATCATGGACAGCGTCAATTATGGGGACGACGCGATCTTCTATATCGTACAGCATCTATCGGACGATACCCGCCAGGCGGGCCGCGATACAGTAAAAAGTTTCGGCGTCAAAAGCCGTTTTGTCCACTTTGAATTCTTCCGTCTGCTCTCCGACCACGAGGGCATCGGCAAAAAAGGGACCCTTATGGCTCTGGAAGTCAACATGCGTCCCTGCGGCGGCTTTACCCCCGACATGATCAACTACGCCAGGGAAACGGATGTATATAAGATCTGGGCAGACATGATTGCCTTCGACCGCACCGACAAGAAAATCGGCGCTTACCACTTCTGCGGATACGACGGACTGCGGGATTACAAAAACTACGTACTCTCCCACGAGGAGATCATGGCAAAATACGGCAGCCAGATCAAGATGACCGGCCGGCTCTCCGACGCCCTGGCCCCCGCCATGGGAAACCGCTTCTACATGGCCATCTTTGACACGCAGGAAGAGCTGGACGGCTTTTTCGCCGACCTGCTGGCCGTCAGGGAGTGAGCAAAGCTCCCCCCTGCCTGGCCAAAAAAGGGTAAGCGAAGCTCTTCCGCTTGCCTGACCTGACAAATCAGAAAAGACAATCCTGCAGAATCCCCGGCCTGATCTAACCCGGAATCCTGTGGGATTGTCTTCTGATTCGCAATACTTTTTCCCGACCATTCCTTCTATTCCTTTCCCAGGATCCCATCCAGCGCCGCCAACCCCGCCGCGATCTCCTCACGGCTCAGGCCGCCGTAGCCAAACAGGAACACCGGTTCCGGAAACGCCGGCCGGCCGCTTAAGAAATACTCCGACAGGCCGTACATACGGATCCCCTGCGCCCGGCAGTCCGCGGTCAGCTCCTCTTCTGTCATTCCGGTTCTCACCGCGGCCAGAAGATGCAGCCCGGAATTCTCGCCAAGGATTCTCTTCACCCAGGGGCGCTTTCTCAGTTCCCCCAGGAGAAAATCATGCTTCGCCTTATAAAGACCACGCATCCGGTTCAGATTCTTCTCAAAATAACCGTCTTTCATGAAATGGTAAATGGACTGCTGCATCACTGCGGGAACCGTACAGGAATAAAATCCGCACTTTTCCCGGAGACATCCCAGCAGCCGCTGCGGCAGAACCAGATAGCTGACCCGCACCGCCGGAGCGATGCTGCGGGAAAAAGTCCCCAGATAAATCACGCTGCCGGAACGGTCCATCCCCTGCAGCGCCGGAACCGGTTTGCCCCGGTAACGGAACTCGCTGTCGTAATCATCCTCGATGATATAGCGTCCCTCCTCCTGCGCCGCCCAGTTCAGCAGCTCCAGACGCCGCTTCATCGGCATCACCGTCCCCATGGGAAACTGATGGGAAGGCATCACATAAACCAGGTCTGCCGCCGTCTTCTCCAAAAGATCCGCCCGCATCCCCTCCCGGTCCATGGGAATCTCCTCCACCGGATACCCTATATTCTGAAACGTGCGGAAGGCCCGCAGATAGGTGGGCGACTCCATGGCCACCCGGCGTCCCCCGCCCAGGATCTGGGAAAGAAGGATCTGCAGATATTCGTTTCCGGCGCCGATCACGATCTGCCCCGGCCTGCAGTTCACATTCCGGGACTGATACAGATAATCACAGATGATCTGCCGCAGGTTCCCGTCGCCGAAGGGCGCGCTGCTTCTCAACAGACGCTCCCCCTCGTCCAAAAGCAGGCCGCGCATGATTCGTCCCATGGACGCGTACGGAAAATGCTCCAAGTCGATCCCGTTGGGAGAAAAATCCACCGCATACTCCTCCGTCGGGTACAGCGGTTCTTCCGGGACGGACGACGTCTGCTCCCGGCCGTTCTCCGGCAGGTGATACAGATCTCTGACGTCGCAGACATAATATCCCCGGTAAGGCTGCGATTCCAGATAGCCTTCCGCCAGAAGCTGGTCATACGCCAGCTCCACCGTACTCCTGCTGCAGGAGAGAAACTTCGCCTCCGAACGGGTGGAGGGGAGTTTCTCCCCCCGGGGAATCCGTCCGGACAGAATCGCGTCACGGACAGCCTCATAAATCTGCTCATAATAAGGTTTTCTGTTTTCCGGATCCAGACTGACCGCAAATTCTTTCATAAATGAATGTTCCTTAAAATACCTGACAAAACTCCATGCTTTAAGACTGCGTCGGAAGCTTATAGGAGCTCTTCAGCGACACAATCCGGTTAAAGACCGGCTGTCCGGGCGCGGAATCCTTACAGTCCACACAGAAAAATCCATTTCTCACAAACTGGAAGCTGTCATAGGCTCCCGCGTCCTTCAGGGAACGCTCCACATAGCAGTCCTTCAGCACCGTCAGGGAATTGGGGTTCAGGTTCAGGGAACCGTCGTCGTTGTAAACGCCCTTTTCCTCATCGATAATGTTCTCATACAGGCGCACTTCCGCCTTCAGATTGGAAGCCGCATCCACCCAGTGGATGGTGCCCCGCACCTTCCTGCCGTCCGGGCTGTTGCCGCCGCGGCTGGCCGGATCATAGGTACAGTGAACCACCGTCACGTTTCCATCCTCATCCTTCTCAAATCCGGTACAGGTCACAAAGTATGCGTTCATCAGGCGCACCTCGTTGCCCGGATAGAGACGGCGGTATTTCTTAGGCGGCTCCTCCATGAAATCCTCCCGCTCAATATAAAGCTCGCGGCTGAAGGGAACCAGACGCTTCCCTAACTCCGGATTCTCCATATTATTCTCCACTTCCAGTTCCTCGGTCTGCCCTTCCGGATAATTGTCGATCACTAACTTCACCGGATCCAGCACTGCCATGGCCCGGGGCGCCGTCATCTTCAGATCCTCCCGGATGCAGTACTCTAACATGGCGTAATCCACCGAGCTGTTGCTCTTGGAAATCCCACACAGCTCCACAAACTTTTTAATGGAAGAAGGCGTAAAGCCCCGCCGCCGCAGCGCCGCAATGGAAACCAGGCGGGGATCATCCCAGCCGTCCACAATGCCGTCCTCCACCAATTTTTTAATATAACGTTTGCCTGTCACCACATTGGTCAGATAGAGCTTCGCAAACTCGATCTGTTTCGGCGGATGGGGATACTCCAGTTCCCGCACCACCCAGTCATATAAGGGCCGGTGATCCTCAAACTCCAGCGTACAGATGGAGTGGGTGATGCCCTCGATGGCGTCCTCGATCGGATGGGCAAAATCATACATGGGATAAATGCACCACTGATCCCCGGTCCGGTGGTGATGCATATACGCCACACGGTAAATGATGGGATCGCGCATGTTGATGTTGGGGGAAGCCATGTCGATCTTCGCCCGCAGCACCTTCTCCCCCTCTTTGTAAACGCCGTTCTTCATATTTTCAAACAGCTCCAAGTTCTCCTCCACAGAGCGGTCGCGGTAAGGGCTGTTTCTGCCCGGCTCCTTCAGCGTTCCCCGGTATTCACGGATCTCCTCCGGCGTCAGGTCGCAGACATACGCCTTTCCCTTCTTGATCAGTCTGACCGCCGCCTCGTACATCTGCGGGAAATAATCGGACGCGTAAAACAGCCGGTCCTCCCAGTCTGCGCCCAGCCACTCGATATCCGCGCGGATCGAATCCACAAACTCTTCTTTTTCCTTGGTGGGGTTTGTATCGTCAAAACGGAGATTGAACCTTCCGTGATATTCCTGCGCCAGCCCGTAATTCAGAAGAATAGACTTGGCATGCCCGATGTGAAGATATCCGTTGGGCTCCGGCGGGAAACGGGTACAGACCGTCTCGCAGTTCCCCTCCGCAATATCCCTGTCTATGATCTGCTCGATAAAATTCCTGGAGCTTTTTTCATTTTCCATATTCTCTCCTCCTGCTGTTTCCGTTACTGTTCACTCCACAGCAACCATCTCTCTCTGAATAGAAAAAACTCTGTGAACAATTTACCACAGAGTTTTTTTCCGGTCAATCTTATTTTACTGCATTTCGTCACTGCACATGCTTATGGGTAAACAGATGATCCTGGCAATATTCGTAATTCCCCCTGCACTTCGAACAGAAACGGAACTGCAGGTTAGGATCATCCAGTTCGGTCCGCCCGCAGATGGCGCATTTGTGGATGTAAGGAGCCCTGCCGCCCCGCGTCTGCCCCGGCCGCGCCTGCTTCGTCTGCTTTTTAAACTTCTGCTTCCGGTGTATCTCCCTGGGCGAATACGCCTTGTAATTGCGCGTAGCCAGGAAGAAAATCAGGAAGTTCAGCACGGAAGCAAAAATAGCCACCCGGCCGGCCCAGCCAACGGTTACAAACTCATAAATGATCAGCGCCCCGTAGACCAGCGCCATCCACTTCATCTTGATGGGGATGAGAAAATACAGCATCACCCGCATATCCGGGTAGCAGGCCGCAAACGCCAGGAAGATCGTCATGTTGATGTAGTAGGTGCTGAAGCTGGATCCGATGGAAACCGGCAGATCCACGCCCACGATCACATACAAAATCAGCGCGCCCAGGATCGTAAAGATCACGCCGCCGAAAATATAGAGATTAAAGCGGAACGCTCCCCAGGTCTGCTCTAAGGCAGTTCCCAGCTGATAATACAGAATCAGCATGATCACCATAAAAACAATATTGCTCCTGGAGGGCGGGATCAGCACCCAGGAAATCAGCCGCCAGACCTGCGCCTCATGGAAAATCAGATACGGCTCCAGCGTCAGGTAGGCCAGCGTCTGGGGCGCCGCGAACATGAGCACATACCCCACGATATAGCAGATGATCACGTACTTCATCAGCCCGTGGATCGCATATTTGCCGAATTTCCGCTCCATTTTATTCAGAAAGTTCATCTCAGTTTCTGTCTCCTGTCCTTTTTGTGTCCTTCCGGCTCACAGATCCTGCCCCCGAAAGACAGGCAGACGAAGCCCCGAAAGAACAGTATCATTATAATAATCCGTATTTTGTTTGTCAACGCGGCCCGCCGTTTTTATAAAATCTTTCGGATTTGCCCACAGGAATTTCACAAATCCATGTTTCCTTCCCCCGCGGCAAAGCCTGCGGTTCTTCTGTGATTCCCGCTCTTTCCCACCGGGATACACAGTTCATCCCCCGCCTGCAGATGATACAGATTCGCGTAGGGATTCCGGTACATGATCTCCTCCACCCCCACATGATACATCTGCGACAGCCCATAGAGGGTGTCCCCCTCTTTTACCACATGGATCACCCCGCAGCACTCATTTACCAATTCGTCCATACTCCCACCTGCGACTGTTCTCTCTATATAATATGCACAGATCCCCTCCGTGTTTCCAGTATCTCCCGGTACATTTTTGTGGAAAACAACAAAAAATCTTAAAATTTCCTGTATTTTTTTGCCCCTTATCCGGCAATTCTAAAGAATCTGTAAAAAACATTGTTTTTTGAAAACTCCTGTCGTATAATTGGTGAGGTTAACAATTAGACGAAAACACTTTATAAATAAGTAAGAAAACTTAAAGGTGAATCAGTATGAATAACAAGATTTTACACAA
>CALWGM010000098.1 GCA_944380065.1 uncultured Lachnospiraceae bacterium | reverse complement strand
ACACTTCACGCCGCCGGAAAGCATCTACAAGACTGCGGAAGGCGCCAAGGATATTGTGTCCCTGGGCAACCAGACCGGCGAGGGATGGTTCCTCACCGGCGAGATGGTGGAGCTGATCAACTCCGGCGTCAACAATATTGTCTGCTGCCAGCCCTTCGCCTGCCTGCCGAACCACATCGTCGGCAAGGGCGTCATCAAAGAGCTGCGGCACCAGTATCCGAAATCCAATATTGTGGCCATCGACTTCGATCCCGGCGCCAGCGAGGTAAACCAGCTGAACCGGATCAAGCTGATGCTCTCCACAGCCCAGAAAAACCTGACTGCGGAGAATTCATAAAATCACCAAAAAAAGCCGCCCCGGCGAACCCGGAAGAATCATCTTCCGGGCCGCCGGGGCGGCCTTTTTATGCCTGCGGCAGGTTCCCGCTACTCCTGTACCAGAGTCCCGCCGTTTTCCACCTGACTGATCAGTTCCTTTGCATGGTCTACCGTGTCCTGATCCGGTTCCATCACGTATACGCTGCTGCTCATGGAATACGTAGAAGCACGCTTCCCGGTTCCGTCCACACTGTAGGTGACGATATTCCAGGCTCCGCCGTCCGACAGCTGCATCCGCACCAGTCCGGCCAGCCCGTCATAGGGAATATCCGACTCAAAACTTCCCTCCAGGCCTTCCATCAGACCGCTGAAATCATTCAGCACAGCCGGCGACAGCATCCTGTTGATCACTCCTGTGATCACCGCCATCTGGTTCCTGCCCCTCTGCCGGTCTCCCTCCGCAAAGGAATACCGCTCCCTGGCAAACGCCAGCGCCTCCTCGGCGTTCAGGTGATTCGCCCCCTTCTCATAATGGTATCCGCCGGCGTCAAACGTGTAATCCGACTGAACCGTCACGCCGCCCAGGGAATCGATCAGCTTCTCAAAACCGCTGAAATTCACCCGGAAATAATAGTCGATGTCAATCCCGTACAGCATGGCCAGCGTATCCTTCGACACATCCACGCCGTAGATCCCGGCATGCGTCAGCTTGTCCCGCACGCCGCCGGAAATCGACAGCGGCACATAATAATCCCTGGGGGTGGAAATCAGAAGCACCTGACGGGTGTTGGTATTCACCACCGCCATAATATTCACATCGCTCCGGCTCCTGGTGGAAACAGCGCCGAAGGTATCGATCCCGCTGATATACACGGTAAAGATCCCATCCTCATTGATCGGCGTGATCTCCTCTGCCGGCTCCTCCGGCTGCGCGATCTGCGTCGTCCACTCATAATAGGCAACTTCCCGGATCTGCGATTCAAACTCTTCATAGCCTTCGGTCTCCGTGATCATGCCGATAAACCCTTCATTCAGGATCATGGCCCCGCAGTCCCCGCCCAGCAGGGCGTCCGCCAGGCCGGCCGCATCCGGAAAAGCCACTGTCCCGATTTCCGCTCCCAGATCCTCATTGATCTGGAGCACCACATTGTCGGTCTCCTCCCGGGCCTGCGTCTCTAAGATCCCGAAGGTATAATCCTCCATATCCCGGATCGACTGCGCCTCATCCTCCGCCAGCACATAAACGCCTACCCGCGTGGTCTCCTCCGTGGTATCTGTGATCTGCTGCAGCGTATGGGTCAGTTCATAGAGCTTCAGGTCTGTAAAACCAAGCCCCGCCGACACGAGGACGGCAAGAACCAGACCGATCACAAAACGGACAATCCGGATCTTCCGTTTCATCAAAAGCGCAAACACCACGGTCAGCGCCGCCAAAACCACGGCCGCCAGGATCACCATTTTGTCCGGCAGCAGCTCCGCCTGCTTCAGCAAAACCACCGTCAGCACTGCCATCACAGCCTGGATCACCGTAATCAGCTTCCCGATGACAAATAAAACCTTTTCTTTTGTCCTCTCTCTGTCTTCTTCTCTGCGTTTCGTCATTCCTAATTTCTCCTCAAAACATAGTATAACCGGAAATGCACATGTTCTGTTTCCTGTACGTTCCTACCGCCAAAAACAGCTGCGCACGGTTTCTATTCTAAATCCCCCGGATTGTTCTGTCAACCTTCCGGCCGGCTCCGGTTTCTTAGTTTTTTTCTAAGAAGAAATCGCCAGACTCTGTTTCATCGTTACGGTTCTCTTCCTTCACAGTAACGTTTCATCCCCGTTCTCTTCCTCCTCCATCTCCCGGCTGTCCCGGCGGGCTTCCTCCCCCGGATCTGAGCCATACCGCCTGTAGGAAGCATAGCCATAGCGGCCATATCCGTACCGGCCGTACCCATATCTTCCATAACCATAGTCGTTGGCTCCCTGGGGACAGGAATTAAAGACATAGCCCAGGAAACGCGTACCGCTTCCCTTCAGGAAAGAAAGGCTTTCCATGATTTTCTGCTGGGGAACCGCGTCATATTTCACCACATACAGAACCGCGTCCACATACGCCTCCATCAGCGCCGCATCCTGGAACATCCCGCAGGGCGGGGTATCCAGAATCACATAATCCATTTTTCCGGCCAGCTGGCGGATCACCTCCGGCATCCCCGCATGGCTCAGAACGCCTGCAGGACGCTCGATCCTCCGGGTACTTCCCAGCAGCCAGAATTTCTGTTTTTTCAGGCGGCGGATCTTAACCTCCGGTCTGCGGCCTTCCCGGAAAATATCCTGCAGTCCGAATCCGTCTCCGCAGCCCAAAAGCTGCGCGTCCTTCTGCTTGCGCAGGTCGCCGTCGA
>CALWGM010000097.1 GCA_944380065.1 uncultured Lachnospiraceae bacterium | reverse complement strand
CCGGTTACAATCAGCGCCCGCCTGCCGCATTCTTTCATATATGGAACTGCCTCGGCCAGAGCGTCTTTTCCGGTAAGAATATGGGCCGGTACTGCAAAATGCGCCATATCTGTCACTTCCTTTCTGGGGTTCCCGGTTATTTCAGAAATTTTTCATCTACGATACTGAGAACTTCGTCCATCTTTTTCATTTCTTCTGTCAGCTGTTCCTCTGTAATGATCAGCGGAGGACAGATAAAAATCATGTTTTCGTGGGAATAGGTCATAAACTTCCGTTCCTTCAGCATTCCCACAATCTGCCCCATGATTCCCTGGGGATCCATTCCATAGGGAACCAGCGCCTCTTTTGTGGCTTTATCCTTTACCAGTTCCACACAGGAGAACAGACCGATATAGCGGACGTCTCCCACACAGGCGTGGGACGCTTTCAGTTCTTCCAGCTTTTCACCCAGTACCTTTCCTACCTTATTTACATTTTCCAGAATATTTGCTTTTTTGTAATAGTTCACACAGGCAACGCCGGCGGCGCAGGCCAGAGGATGGCCGCTGTAGGTCAGTCCGCAGGAAAGAACATGATCGTCAAAATAGGACGCGATTTTACTGCTGACTGCCACACCGCCCAGCTGCACATACCCGCAGGTTACGCCTTTGGCAAAGGTTACCAGATCCGGAACAACGTCAAAATTCTCAAAGGCAAACATCTTTCCGGTTCTTCCCCAGCCGGCCATAACCTCATCACAGATCATGACAATTCCAAATTCATCGCAGATTTTCCGGACGCCGGGCAGGTAGCCTTTGGGCGGGATGATAATTCCGTTGGAGCCGGTGATGGTTTCCAGAACAATAGCCGCCACCTGGTCCGGCCCCTCGTAAATGATCTGCTCCCGAAGCTTTGCCACGTAATAATCGGCAGCCTCTTCCTCGGAAGCAAACTCGATGGGCTCCCGGTAAATATACGGATCAAAGAATTTCACAAATCCGGGGATTCCCGGCTCCAGCGGATACCGTCTCGGTTCCCCGGTCAGATTTCCCGCGCCGAAGGAAGAGCCGTGATAACTGCGGTAACGGCTGAACACCTTTTTCCTTCCCGTATACATCCGCGCAATCTTAATGGCATTTTCATTGGCGTCCGCTCCTGCATTGGTAAAAAATACCTTTCCAAAGGTATACGGCAGCAGATCCACAATCATCTTCGCCAGGGTCACTCTGGATTCCGAACCATAGGAGGGTCCGATAAAACAGTATTGATCCACCTGTTTCCGGATTGCTTCCGCAATATCCGGATTTCCATATCCCAGGTTCATATTTACCAGCTGGGATGACATATCCGTATAACGGTTTCCGTCATAATCATAAAAATAAATCCCCTCTGCTTTTTCTACCGGAATGGGATCCAGCGCCCCCTGTTTGCTCCAGGACTGAAGCACATATTTTTTTGCGTTCTCTTTTATTTCCTTTGCGGTCATAAGTTTCATCCTCCTTGCCTGTCTGTCTGACCAGGTCAGAAATTTTTGATAGTCCCCATTATAATCCGGCACAGAAGCAAAACAATAAACTGAAACCCAAACTTCTTTGTGCTCCGGCACAATCCTGTTTTTCCGGCTTGAAAATAAGAGAAAACGTGCTACAATTTTTCATGAAAAGGCAACGGTGTCTCTTTGCGGACTCCGCTGCCTTTTTTCTTATAGAAAAAATCTGCCTTGATGACGCTGTAAATGCGTCAGAAGGAGGTAAAAATGGCGATTGAATTACAGCGATTAATGGAAAAGGCAGCGCATATGGATGTGACGCTGGTTGCAGGCAAAGGCGGAATGCATCACCTGGTCAGCTGGGTACATATGATTGAGACGATGGAGGCTTCGGATTTCTTAGAGGGCGGCGAAATCGCGTTTACCACCGGTCTGGGACTCAGCAGCCGGGTACCGCTTCTGACACTGATTCAATACATATATCATAAGAAGGCCGCAGGAATCATTGTCAATACCGGTCCCTTTATTGAAAAAATTCCACAGGAAGCGATTGATTTCTGCAATGAACACGATTTTCCTCTTTTTGTGATTCCCTGGAAAATCCATCTGGCGGAGGTTATGCGTATTTTCTGTTTCGCCATCACCAAGGACGATCAGCGGGCGTTTCAGACAGCGTCTGCCTTCAAAAACGCAATTCTGTTTCCGAAACAGGAAGAAATGTATCTGGTTCCTCTCTCCCAGCAGGGATTCCAGCCGGAATGGAGCTATTCTGTCTGCGTTGTCCGCTTACAGAACTGTACGGCCAGCTTTTCTGATCGTCTGAAACAGCTCACAGAGAGTACAGCCGTCTATGCACGCCACAAATACGAAAACTGCGCCGTTTTTTCCAATGATCCGGAACTTCTGATCGTAACAGCCGCCGACTCTGAAGAGCAGCTTCGCAGTCTGATCCACGACATCTGTTCCCATATTCTGTCCATCCTGGCCAGCGGGGAACAGATCACGGCAGGCTGTGGGAAACTGACCAAAAGTATCCGCTGTATTTATAAGAGCTATCACCAGGCGAAATCCATCCAGCAGCTGCAGGAAAAAGGCAAAATCGATCCATCTCTTATGTTTTATTCGGATATGGGGATTTATAAATTGCTGATGGGCATTGAAGATAAAGATATTATAGAAGAATACTACGATAAAACCATACGGCCATTATCGGATTATGACCGGAAAAACAATTCGGATCTGACCGTTGTACTGCGGAGCTATCTGGATCACAACGGCAGTGTCAGAGAAACGGCAGATGAACTTTATGTACACCGCAATACCATTAATTATAAACTGAATAAAATCTCAGAAATTCTTGGAATGGATCTCTCGCAGCTGGACAGCCGCCTGCAGCTGAGGGT
>CALWGM010000096.1 GCA_944380065.1 uncultured Lachnospiraceae bacterium | reverse complement strand
AGAGGCTGACAGCAATTGACCGGAAACGATTTGAACAATTGGAGAATAGTGATAAATTCTTATCTTGCGGGTTCTGAACTTGTCAGTGATTGACAGTGGGGAGCAGACCTCCTAAGCGGTAGGCCGGGTGTTCGAGTCACCTCGCGGACGCCAGCGCACAATGCCCGAAACCCCTGTAAATCAAGGCTTTCGGGCTTTTCTTATGCCCGTAACATAGCTGTTCATCATCTAAAACAATGTTGTTGTCCCAAGCAAAAAGTCGATTAGGTTGCAATGATAAAATCCGTTGTTGTCGTAAAAATTGTGGGGAATATCCATACGGATTACAATTTTCTTAAAGAAATCCCCTGTGAGTTTTAAGGATTGCAGCTCAGTTTCTGTTTTTTGTTCTGTATCCATCTGATAAGCAGATTGAATATAGATGCGGCGGTCTCCATCGTTTACAACAAAGTCAATTTCACGCTGGATTCGCTTGTCATTTTTTCGCTCCGTGACCACACCAACATCTACGGAATAACCTCGCTTCAACAACTCATTATAAATCATATTCTCCATGATATGCCCCGGATCATACTGCCTATAATTCAAACGGGCATTGCGAAGCCCCAAATCGGTATAGTAATACTTATTTGGATAATGAAAATAGGTCTTTCCTTTCACATCATATCTCCTTGCTCTTTCTATTAAAAAGGCATCCATAGTGTGAGTGAGATAAGAGGAAACCAGATTATTATTGACGAGTTCGTGCCGCATGGAAGTCAAAGCATTTGCAATGTTAGTCGGGTTCGTGAGAGACCCAATTTGTGATGCGAGAAAATCCAGAATAGCGTTCAGAATATCTTCCCGTTCCAATTTGTTGCGCTCTACAATATCTTTCACATAGAGTTCGTCATATAGATTAGAGAGGTAGGATTTTTTATCTTTTTCGTCCTCCAAAGCAAGAATACGAGGCATTCCGCCGTAAAGCATATATTGATCCAACGCAGTTTTCTTTTCGCCACCAACATAGGCGTAAAACTCGTCAAATGACAGCGGATACACATGGATTTGTGTGGCTCTGCCACGGAACTCTGTGGCAATGTCTTTGGAGAGCATTTTGGAGTTACTCCCTGTCACATAAACATCCAGGTTTTTATATGCCTTCAATTCATTGAGCATATCGTAGATGGTAACCTCGATACCGGCGTTTTCTTCATCCTGTACCTTGATCGTGAACTGAACCTCGTCTATAAACAAGTAGAACTTCTTGTCTTTCCTGCTGCTTACGATAGAATCCACATAGTCACAGAGGATAATGGGGTTACGATATTTATAGTTTCTTCGCTGGTCAAGTTCCAGACGGATAATTTGTTCTTCTTTTACACCCTGAGAAAGAAGATACTCATAAAACAGATCAAAAAGAAGCACTGATTTTCCGCAGCGTCGGATACCTGTGATAACCTTAATTTCACCATTCCACATATTGTGGATCAGGCGGTTCAAATAATAATCTCGCTTAATCATAATATCACCTCTAACTTTTGCCAGATTCGGCACAAGATATAGATATATTATAGTGCTCTTGTTCCTCAAATTCAATAGGATATCTCTAACTTTTACCGTATATGACGTAAATTTATTATACGTGAGTTTCGGAGAAAATATACAGAAAAGATTTCGGACAATAGATAATTTGAGAGGCTTGAAACGGGAATTGGCCCCATAACCCATGCCGTAGACGGTTTTGATACAGGCATGATCTGGATTTTCAATTTTGTTTCGTACCCGGCTGATTGTGGAAGTCAGCGCGTGTTCATCCACAAAATTCCCGTCAATATCTCACAGCTTTTCCAATAGCATCTGCCGGGTCAAAACGACCTGCTTTTCTTTATCATTCCGTGAAGGTGAAACGGTCAAAAAACCCGTAATGTAAAATTAATGTAAAGATACTGTTTTGTTTATGTATAATATTCAGAAAAAGGGTATAAGTGCGCGAAATCTCGTTGACAGAATGTGAAATCAATGTTAAATTCAGGTAAAATGAAAGACCGGTTGAGCCGGTTTTTTGTTTGAAAAAATTTACATTTGAAAGATGATGCTGTGCTGCGGTACAGCAAAGAGGACATTTTATGGATGTATCATTTCTTGGTTTTTTTGAGCAGGTTTTCTCAAATCCTGTTCTGCTGATCACAGTGGCGCTGACCCTGGGCGTGATTTTTGTAAACGGCTGGACCGATGCGCCCAACGCGATTGCTACCTGTATCGCCACCCGCTGCCTGAAGGTGCGGACAGCGATCCTGATGAGCGCCGCATTTAATTTTATGGGCGTTTTAGTGATGACGCGCATTAACAGTTCCGTTGCGTCAACCATCAGCAATATGGTTGATTTTGGCGGTGAGACGGAAGAAGCGCTGATTGCATTGTGCGCGGCCCTGTTTTCCATTGTAATTTACAGTGTGGCGGCTTCTGTCTTTGGAATACCAACCAGCGAGAGCCACAGTCTGATCGCCGGACTGACCGGCGCCGCGATCGCGATACATAACGGAATCGGCGGTGTTAATTTTGGCGAATGGGTAAAGGTTCTTTATGGACTGGTGCTCAGTCTGGCGCTGGGATTTTTTATGGGCTGGATTATTTGTAAAATTATTACAAAGATCTGTGCTTCCATGGACCGGCGGAAAGCCAACCAGGTTTTTACCCCTGCCCAGATTTTAGGAGCTGCGTTCATGAGTTTCATGCACGGAGCACAGGATGGCCAGAAATTCATCGGAGTACTGTTTTTAGGGATGGCGTTCTGTAATGGACAGAGCAATGTCGTTGGTATGGTAATCCCGGTATGGCTGATGCTTCTCTGCAGTGTAGTAATGGGTGTAGGAACAAGTGTCGGCGGTGAAAAGATCATCAAATCTGTGGGTATGGATATGGTAAAACTGGAAAAATTCCAGGGATTCTCCGCAGATCTTGCGGGAGCGATCTGCCTGCTGCTTTCCAGCGTCTTTGGTATTCCGGTTTCAACAACCCATACCAAGACAAGCGCGATTATGGGTGTAGGAGCAGTAAAGAGGCTCTCGGCAATTAATTTCAGTGTAGTAAAGGATATGGTATTTACCTGGATCTTTACATTCCCGGGATGCGGGATTATCAGTTTTATTGTGGCAAAAATCTTTATTACCGTATTTTAATGAAGCTTGATGAAAAAATATCGGAAAGATATTGGCATGGACAGCGGGCTGTCCAGGAAAGGAGAAAACGGTGGCTAAAAAACAGGATTCATTTTATTTCGATAATTTTGTGGCTTGTGCGGAGGAGTCCTGCCGGGCGGCACAGATGTTAAAGGATAGTTTTGAAAATTTTGATCCGGAGAAGGTAAAAAACCAGCTGGATGAGATTCACAAAGTGGAGCACAGTGCAGATCTGAAAAAGCATGCCATGCTGGACCGTCTGGTAAAGGAATTCCTTCCTCCGATTGAGAGAAATGATATTGTTTCTCTGAGCCAGAATATTGATAATGTTACGGATGAGGTAGAGGAAGTCCTGCTCAGAGTATATATGAACAATGTCAAAGAAATTGAACCGAATGCCCTGAAAATGACAGATATTGTCATTCAGTGCTGCGAAGCGATGAAAGACCTGCTGGTGGAATTCAGGAATTTTAAGAAATCCAGGACTCTGAAAGACCTGATTATCCGTATCAATGATCTGGAAGAAAAATCAGACAGGCTGTTTGTAGAAAGTATCAGAGGACTGTTTACCGAACCGAATGACCTGTATCGAATCATAGCCTGGAAAGATATCTATGAATATCTGGAACACTGCGCAGACGCCTGTGAGCATGTGGCGGATGTGGTTGAGAGCGTGGTCATGAGTAATTCATAATAACAGTTTTGAAAGTTATGTATAATCAGTCAGCCTGGTTGAGAGTTCTGCTGAAAATAATTATGATAACTGTTTTACACAGCCGTTCACTATTGGCAGTAGTGGGCGGCTACTTCTTTCCCTTGAAAATCTCATAACAAAGACCCACAAGAGCGACAATGAATATCATCCGGCTCATTCCGCAGAAGGAATAGTAAGCATCGATTAAAATTGAGTTGAAGAGAGTGTTGAATACAATGCTCTTTTTTTGTTTTAGATTTTGTCATATGAATGTCACAAAAAATACACCAGACTGCAAACAGACTCATAATCTAATGTCCTAAAACTCTGTAAGATCAATTCTTCACAGATTTATCACAAAAAATTATCACTCACCCCTTGACAGTGCTAATAACAGGTGCTATAGTACACATAGAACAAAGGAAGAGAGAAATGAGAACGAAGGTTCCTGAGTTTCTTCCTCACCTGGTTCTCCGAAAAGGGTTAACAAGTAAATGTGAAGGAGAGATCCCATACAGGGATATCTCTATGAACAGAGGGCTGTTCAGGAAAGGAGAGATGACCTATGTTAATGCCGAGTATTTTTGGAGACGATTTGTTTGATGACTTTTTTGGATATCCATTCGGAGGTTACGGATGGAACGGAGGATCTCTGATGAAGACAGACATTAAAGATACCGATCAGGGATATGAGATGACGATGAATCTGCCGGGTGTAAAAAAAGAGGATATCAAAGCTGAGCTGAAGAATGGTTATATGACCATCCATGTTTCCTCCAACACCAATCAGGACGAAAAGGATGAGAAAGGCCGTTACATCCGCAGGGAGCGTTACAGCGGAAACTGCAGCAGAAGCTTTTATGTGGGAGATCAGATCACCCAGGAGGATATCAAAGCAAAGTTTGAGGATGGTATCCTGAGGATTGATATTCCGAAGAAAGAAGTAAAACCTGCAGTAGAAGAAAATAAATATGTTTCTATTGAAGGATAACGCATAAAGTAATTCCTGTCCGGATAAAAAGTCCGGACAGGATTCAGATATAATTATCATGAAAACCCCGTAAAGGGATACCTGATGGACAAAAAACAGTCCAGGGAAAGGAGAAATGACTTATGTTGATGCCGAGTATTTTTGGAGAAGATTTATTTGATCGTTTTATGAATGATTTTCCGTTTGATGATAGAGATTTTAAGAAAATGGAGAAAAAGCTGTATGGACATCATGGCAAAAACATGATGAAGACAGATATCCGTGAGACAGACGGCAGCTATGAGCTGGAGATGGACCTTCCGGGATTTAAGAAGGATGAGATCAAAGTATCTCTGAAAGATGGTTATCTGACCATCAGCGCTGCCAAGGGGCTGGATCAGGATGAGCAGGAGAAGGAGACCGGAAAATATATCAGAAGAGAGCGTTACGCCGGAGCCTGCGAGAGAACCTTCTACATTGGAGATCAGATTACCCAGGAGGATATCAGAGGCGAATTCAAGCATGGTATCCTGAAACTGACCATTCCGAAAAAGGAAGCGAAACCGGAAGTTCCGGAAGCAAAATATATTACCATCGAGGGATAAGCAGACAGTTAGCAGCCCGTGAACCGTGAAAGTGGTTCACGGGCTTTTCCTTTCTTGTCAAACAAATGACGCCATGATATATTATGTTTATATAGTGAAGAAATAGTAACCGGATAAAGGAGAGCAGTTCATATGTCAAAATTAAATATTCCTGTAGGAATTTCAGATTTTGAGAAAATCCGTAAAAATGCATATTACTATGTAGATAAAAGTGAATTGATTTCCAATTTACTGAATGAAAATCCGGCTGAGGTTACTCTGATCACCCGTCCAAGACGCTTTGGAAAAACGCTGGGGATGAGTATGCTGGCTTATTTTTTTGATATCCGGAAAGACAGCAGGAGTTTATTTGACGGATTAAAAATTACAAAAAATTCCATACTGTGCAGAAAGTGGATGAATCAGTGGCCGGTAATTTTCTTTTCTTTGAAGGATATTGATGGCCTGACATTTCAAAGTGCATATGGCCAGCTGTTGATTCAGATTTCCAATTTATATAAAGAGTTTACTTTTTTGCTTGATCGTAATGATATAGATCAGGATGATAAAAATATTTTCCTGCAGCTAAAAGCAGGAAGGGCAAATGAGTCTCAGGTCAGCCGGGCATTGAGCACATTGATGAGGATGCTGCAGAAATATTATCAAAAACCGGTGATTCTCCTTCTGGATGAATACGATGTGCCAATCGCGAAGGCAAGCAGCCATGGTTATTATGAAAAGATGCTGGAACTGACCAGGGTTATGCTGGGAACGGCGCTGAAAGATAATAGTTCTCTTCATTTTGCAGTCATTACCGGATGTCTGAAAATTGCAAAAGAAAGCATTTTTACCGGGACGAATAACTTTGTGTCAGATACCATAACAGATTCCAGATTAAATGAATATTTTGGATTTACCCAAAACGAAGTGGATCAGATTTTAAGAGACGCTGATTTGGAAAGTCTCAGAGAAAACGTTAAAACATGGTATGATGGTTATCGTTTTGGAAATTTTGATATTTATTGTCCCTGGGATGTTATGAATTTTCTCCGGGATGCGCAGCGCAATTCAGAGATAAAGATGATCAGTTACTGGAAAAACACCAGTGATAATTCGATCATTCGTTCTTTTATTGATTATGCCGGTGGGAATATAACAAAAAAACTGGAAACCTTGCTTGCCGGAGATTTTATTATTCAGCCGGTAGATGAGAATCTGACTTATGATTATCTGCATTCTTCGGAAGATAATCTGTGGAGTATTCTTTATCTGACCGGATATCTGACCAGAGTAAGAGATACTGACTTTTCAGAACCTCTGCCTGCCGGAACACTGGCACTGAAGATTCCCAATGAGGAAATCCGGGAAATTTATGAGACTGTAATACGAAAATGGTTTGATGACCATGCAGCAGCCTGTGATCGAAAAGCATTGTTTGACGCCGTCTGGGAGGGAGACAGTGAGAAAATCACGCAGGAAATGAGCCGGCTGCTGCGAAAAACCATCAGTTATCACGATTATAAAGAAGACTTTTATCATGCATTTTTAGCAGGCATTTTTGCCGGATCCGGATATGTAGTGGAATCTAATAAGGAACATGGCGAAGGCCGGAGCGATGTCGTAATTTATGATTCTGTCAATGGAAGCGTTGCTGTGTTTGAAGCAAAATATTCCAGAGTTCTGGCTCAGATGAACGAGGATTGTGACAGAGCGCTTCAGCAGATAGATGAACAGATGTATGCCAAAGAATACGAAGACGAGTACGATCATATTCTGTGCTACGGTATTTCCTTCTTTAAGAAGCGGTGTCTGGTAAAGAGAAAATAAAATTTTCGACGGATTGTGGCGGACGGAAGTAAGATGCAAATTATGTAAGATGGGCGGTTCCATTGAGCGGAACCGCCTGTTTTAATCATCTAATCTTCTATCAGAATCGCCGCTACCGCGCAGTCAGCCTGCGCCTGTCTCATTCTGTCCTGCAGCTCTTCTGGTATCTCATCGTACAGAATATCGATACAGTGGTTTTCATAGTTTCTTTTAAATAAATCCGGATAGAGATCTTCGCAAATACCGCACCGGATACAATAATCTGCTAATCTGACTTTCATGTTATTATCCTTTCCAAGTGATGTAATGAATACCAGAACCGGCCTGTGTTTTCTCTGGGTTTTGTCATTGCATTTTCTTTTACAATGCTTTTATGAATACCTGTTTGCCCGCAGGCCGGTCTCAGAATTTTACATAGGCAGCTGCCATGTCCCCGGCAAGCAGACCTACCGGCATAGACCCGTAAACGGTACCGCCGGCATTGGACGGGGCGTCGCCGTAAATACTTCCCACCGCCATATCGCCGGCGGCAAAGAGGCCTTCGATGGGCATATTATTTTCGTCCAGTACATTTGTGTTTTCATCGATGAAAACACCTCCCAGGGTATCATAACCGCCCGGCATAATCCGGTAACAGTAAATATGGCCGGATTCTTCTCTGACTGGCCGGATATATTTGGGATTGGTATGGAAGTCCTCATCGTAACCGATCTCCGCCGCATGATTATATTTTGCAATGGTCTGTTTCAGAGTCTCTTCCTCAATTCCCATGTGTTCGCAGACCTCATGGATGGTATCAAAATGACAGACATGTTTGTTGCCTGCGGCGATCATTTCATCCATCTGTCCGCGGATATTTTCGCATTTTACACCTTTGAATATGAAATATACATAACCGTCTTCTACCGACTCTGCCAGATGTTTGGCGGTATCTTCATCAAAGATCATGTAAAATGCCATATTGGGATTATTGACAG
>CALWGM010000095.1 GCA_944380065.1 uncultured Lachnospiraceae bacterium | reverse complement strand
GTGTCAACGGCTGGCTGGCATACAGCTGGTGCGTACAGGAGCAGGAGGGAGCAGAAGCTGCCTACGGTCTGATCCGGAATCAGGTGATAGGAAAACAATGTACCTGGGTGAATGAGATGCTGTTTGTGCGGGCGAAGCTTCTGGCAGAACAGCTGGAACAGAAAGAGGACTGCAGGTATCTGGAACAGCAGGTGGAGTCCTGCAGGAAAGCAGTGGAGCGGGCAGATGCCTATAATGATATGTATGATGATTTCCGCCTGCCGGTACAGGAGCCGGTGAAGAAAGGGAAAAAGATTTATCCCAATGATCCCTGTCCCTGTGAGAGTGGAAAAAAATATAAGAAATGCTGTGGGAGGAAATAGCAGAAGTCGACTTATGCCCCTTTCTGTGCTATGATGATACTTACATGATAATAGCACAGAAAGGGATATTTTTATGCAAAATACATCCGGACAGACAGAAAAACACATTTGCGCCGCTCTGCTGGCTCATGTGGACGCCGGCAAGACGACGCTTTCGGAGAGTCTTTTATATACAGCGGGAAGCATCCGCAAATTAGGGAAAGTAGACACAAAAGACGCCTTTTTGGATACCAATGCGCTGGAGCGGGCGCGGGGGATCACGATTTTCTCCAAGCAGGCACGCTTTACATGGAAGGATACCCGGGTGACTCTGCTGGACACCCCGGGGCATGTGGATTTCTCGGCTGAGATGGAGCGGGTGCTGGGGGTTTTGGATTACGCGGTTTTACTGATCAGCGCGTCGGACGGCGTTCAGGGGCATACACAGACGCTGTGGGAGCTGCTGATGCAGTATGATGTGCCGGTTTTCCTGTTTATCAACAAGATGGATCAGCCGGGCACAGACCGGGAGAAGATTCTGTCAGAGCTGAAGATCCGTCTGGATAGCGGCTGTGTGGATTTTACGGATGTGACTTCGGAAAGCTGCCAGGAGGATATTGCCGCCTGCGAGGAGGAAACCATGGAGCAGTATTTTGAGACCGGGGAGGTGACGGAGGGACAGATCCGCCGGCTGATCTGGGAGCGGAAGCTGTTTCCCTGTTTTTTTGGCTCCGCCCTGCGGGTGACCGGCGTGGAGGAGTTTTTGGATGCAATCGACCGGTATACACTGGAGAAGCGTTATCCGGAGCAGTTTGGCGCGCGGGTGTTCAAGATTTCCCGGGATCCGAAGGGAGAGCGGCTGACACATCTGAAGATCACCGGCGGCGTCCTGAAAACGAAAGCGCTGCTGACCAATCTGCGCACCGGCGCGAAAAAGACGGAGGATACCTGGGAAGAGAAGATAAATCAGATCCGCCTGTACAACAGTGAGAAATATGAAACGCCGCAGGAGGCGGAGGCCGGGGAGGTCTGCACCGTAACCGGCCTTACAAAAACCTATCCCGGCCAGGGACTGGGCTATGAGTCTGAGGCGGGGGAGCCTCTTTTGGAGCCGGTGCTGTCCCGGCAGCTGATTTTGCCGGAGGGGACAGATCCGGGTGTGATGCTGCCGAAGCTGCGTGAACTGGGGGAGGAACTGCCGGAGCTGCACATTGTCTGGGATGAGCGTCTGCAGGAGATCCAGGTGCAGGTAATGGGACAGGTGCAGATCGAGGTGTTAAGCAGCCTGATTGCGGAGCGTTTCGGCGTGGAAGTGACGTTCGGTCCCACGCATATTGTGTACAGGGAGACCATCGCCGCCCCGGTGGAGGGGGTCGGGCATTTCGAGCCGCTGCGCCACTATGCAGAGGTGCATCTTCTGCTGGAGCCCCTTCCCGCAGGCAGCGGCCTGAAGTTTGCCGCGGACTGCAGCGAGGATATTCTGGATAAAAACTGGCAGCGGCTGATTCTGACGCATTTAGGGGAAAAGACCCACCGGGGTGTGCTGACCGGCTCGGCGATTACCGATATGCGGATCACTGTGATCGCCGGACGCGCCCATCAGAAGCATACGGAGGGCGGAGATTTCCGCAAGGCGACTTACCGCGCCGTCCGTCAGGGTCTGATGGAGGCGGACAGTATTCTGTTGGAGCCCTATTACAATTTCCGGCTGGAACTTCCCACAGAAGCGCTGGGGCGGGCGATGACAGATATCGGAGCGATGAACGGGCATTTTGACGCGCCGGTCACAGAAGGGGAACATTCTGTGCTGACCGGATACGCGCCGGTGGTGACCATGCAGGATTATAAGCAGGAGGTCAGCGCCTATACCAGGGGATTCGGGCGGCTTTCCTTTACGCTGCGGGGATATGAGCCCTGCCACAATGCGGAGGAGGTGATTGCCGCCAGCGGTTACGATCCGGAGGCGGATCCCTTCCATACGGCGGATTCCGTTTTCTGCGCCCATGGTTCCGGGTATATTGTGCCCTGGTACGAGGTGAAACAGAACATGCACGTGGAAAGTCCGCTGACTGCCAAATCCGCAGAGGAAAAGTTGCAGGAGGCGGCGGACCGGGAACGCTCCCGCCGCAGTGTCAGCGAGCGCTGGCTGGGAGTGGAGGAAGTGGATGCGATCATTGAAGGCGTTTCGGGAGCCAACCGCAGGAACAAGTCGCTTCCGCGCAGGGGCGCAGTCAGGCGGAGCCGGCGGGAGTATGTGGATCCGGTGGCCAAAAGCTTCGGCGCAGGGAAGCAGAAACGTCCTCCGGTTCCGCAGGAAGAGTATCTTTTAGTGGATGGCTATAACATCATCTACGCCTGGGAGGAACTGAACGCGCTGGCCAGGGAGAACTTAGACGCGGCCAGGGGACGTCTGATGGACGAGCTCTGCAACTATCAGGGATACAAAAAAATGCAGCTGATCGTGGTGTTTGACGCTTACCGGGTGGCGGGTCACCCGACGGAGATTTTCGATTACCACAACATCCATGTGGTGTTTACCAAAGAAGCGGAAACAGCGGATCAGTATATTGAGAAATTTGCCCACACCCACGCTTCCAAATACCGGGTGACGGTGGCGACTTCGGACGGCCTGGAGCAGGTGATTATCCGGGGCGCGGGCTGCGGCCTTTTATCCGCGCAGGATCTGCGGGCAGAGATGGCGGCGGCGGGAAACCAGATCCGGGAAAACTGGCTGGGGCAGGAGACCGGCGGCAGGAACCGGGATATGGAAAAAGCGCTGGAGGCGGTCAGGGAAGCAGTGGGGGATGATGGACAAAATCCTGTTTTTTTGGCAGAGCAGGAGCCGAAAGGGCGGAAAAAAGAATAGATTTTTTGGCGGGCATCGTGTATAGTAGGGAGTATCGCGAAAGAGGATGGTGATAACAGATGTTTCATGAAATCGATTATGAAAACTGGGACAGAAAAGAAATCTATGAGGCTTTTGAGGGCTTTTCCTACAGTATGACGGTGGAACTCGACATGACAGAGCTGCGGGAGTATATGCGGCGCACCGGGAGGAAGTTTTATCCGCTGATCTGCTGGACGATCACGAAAACGGTGAACCGGGACAGGGACTTCCGGATTGTAAAAAAAGCAGGGAAGGTTGGGTATTTTGATGAACTGCATACCAGCTATACCTTAAGGAGGGCTGCAAAACCGCATCTTTTCACCCATATGGTGACAGAATACGACGCTGACCTGGATGTATACTATGAGCGCTTCCGGCAGGACAAAGCCCGGGCGGAGGCGGAAGACCGCCTGTATTATTACAGGGAAATGCGGCAGGACAATGTGGATGTTTCCGTGACGCCGCTGACCACGTTCCAGACTCTGGCCGTATCCGTGCCTCCGGCTTTTTACCAGAAGGATCCGGATCATATGCGCTACACGCCGTTTACGACGGTGGGGCGTTTTCATGAGAAGGACGGCAGGATTTTCGTGCCGGCTGCTGTGAATTTCCATCACGCAGTCAATGACGGATACCATGCGGAAAAATATTTCCAGATGCTGCAGGAGGAGCTGGACGCATTTGCCGGTCGGTAAACGCGGGGATTCGGGCGCGGGATGTCCGGACAGTGGAAGGATTCCGGGGGCTGTGCCGCGGGGCATGGCTGCCTGGGAAATGCAAATTTGAAATCCGGAGGAGAAGCGATGGAAGAATACAGGGAAAAGAATCAGGATACTGAAAACACTGCAGGGAAAGCGGGACAGCCGGGAAAGAATCTTTCCGTTGACCAGCTGTCGGACTCTGCTTTTTACCGTATGTACCTGCGGGAGATCCGGTCCAGGGCTGTGGTTTCCGGAAAGGAACTGGAACAGCTTTACCGGCGTCTGGCAGACGGGGACAGAAGCGTCCTGAATGATATTGTGGACAACTGGCTGATGCGGATTGTGGAGATTGCCAGGATTTACCAGGACAGCGCAGTTCTCATGGAGGATGTGATCCAGGAAGGAAATATGGGACTCTGGATGGCTCTGGATGAAATCCCCGGCGGTATGGATCCGGGGCAGACAGACACGTACCTGCTGGGAAAAGTCAAAGAGGCGATGGAGAATTATATCCGGGAGGTGTGCGGGGAGATCGACCAGGAGCAGGCGGTGGTCGCCAAAGCGGCGCTGCTTTACAGCGCCAGGGAGCATCTGGCCGGAGAAAACGGCGAGGATCCCTCCCTGCGGCAGCTCAGCGAATTTACGCATATCCCGGCAGAGGAGATCGAGGATATCTTCGCCCTGATGAAGAATCAGGAAGACTGACAGCCTGACTCCGGGTACACCGGAGTCAGGCTGTCAGATATCTTCCGGGATCAGAAGATTCGTAAAAAGCGGAATCGCCGGATTCAGGTTGTTCCGCTTCCATATGGCCACCAAATTCAGCGGATCTGTTTTATAAATGGGAACAGACAGCAGGGAAGTGTTGGAATCCGAGATACAGTTCTCATCCAGCACAGAGAATCCCAGCCCGGCCTCTACCTTCAGCAGCAGATCCTGGACGGAGTTGGCGTAAATGGCTCCGGCAGGCTGGAAGCCGTGCCGTTCACAGAACTGGACAATATTGTGGTAGGCACCCCGGGAAATCTCAGGGGAAATGGCCACCATGGTCTCTGAACTGAGCGCGGACAGGTCAAAATCCGGCTGTGTGGCCAGCGGGTTCGACCGGGAGATCACGCACTGGGGGTGAGACTGGAAAAACGGCTGGAATACCACCTCGTCCGGATTAAAATCTTCCATATCAAAACCAAGAGTCAGCGCGATATCGATGCGGTTGTCCATCACGGCTTCCCGCAGTTCGCGGAAGGTCCCGCTGATGATATCGATCTGGATATTGGGATGTTCTTTGCGCAGCTGGCCTAACCGGGAAGGCAGGAAGTTTTCTGACCGCTGGGTTTCCAGAACGCCCAGGCAAAGACTTCCCGTTTCCCCTAACTCCGCATTGCGGGCTTTCTCCAGCGCATGCTGTCCTAATTTCAGCAGTTTGGAAAATTCGGAATAGAGAACGGTTCCGCTGGGAGTCAGGCGCACATATTTTTTGGTGCGGATAAAAAGAGTCAGCCCGATCTCTTCCTCTAAGTGGGAAATGTTGCGGCTCAGGGAGGACTGGGCGATAAACAGCCGGTTGGCGGCTTCTGTGAAATTCAGCGTTTCCGCTACGCTTAAAAAACATTGAATCTGAAAAACTGTCATAGTCATTACCCGTCTGAAATAGGAATCTTAATAAAAACTGCCTGATACGGACAGAAACCCATTTCCGGTTCTGCCGGGGAAAAGGTCTGTCCGCACAGGCAGCAGGCAGTATTTGAAAAGAACGCCTTAGTTACTTTTCGATCTCGATCTGGTCCAATGCTTCACGAACTTCATCGTCATTCATTTCCTGCATATCCGGAATGTGTACCGTGCCGCCGCAGTAAGCTGCTTCCAGAATCTTGTCATACAGCTTTACGGACAGGGCGTGGGGCATCTGAATGCCAACCGGTACCTCAACGCCGCTGGCGGTGATGATCACAACCTGATCCATTTTCTTGGGAACCAGGATGCATCCGGTGCAGTTTGTGAAAAACTGGATGGGTTTGTTGCAGTCTCTTACAGAAAAAGTCTTCATAATCAGAATCCTCCTCTACTCTCTTAAAATTTACAGGTACAGTATAGTACAAATTTTGCATCTTGCATAGTCTCTAATTGGATACGGAGAATCTTTTCGGTATCTATGTCACGGATTTGCTCCGTTCACAGTAACGCAGGCAAATCCATTGGAAATTCGCTTCGCGAATGGGATCTGCAGAAAAAATTCCTGTGCATCCCCGGCAAAAAAGTTGCAAAGCGGAAATCTTTCTGCTATGGTAATTGAAAAGCGGCAGGCAGCAGCTCATTGCTGCCTGCCGCAGCGGATACCGGGATGGAAGCAAAAGACTGTGCACGGGCACGGATAAGGAGAGATCAAATGGCAGTATTTCAGGTAGAATTGAAAAAAGTAGTAGATGATTCATATTCCATTGAGATCGGGCACGGACTGACCGGGAAGCTGATCAGGGATCTGGCGGGCGGTCTTGCGGGACAGATCCGCAGGTTCGCCGTGATCACAGACTCCACGGTAGAACCGCTGTATGCCAGGCCGCTGATACAGCAGCTTTGGGAGGCGGGATACCAGGCGGATTTGTTTTCGTTCCCGGCAGGGGAAAAAAGCAAGACCCGGGAAACAAAGGCGATGCTTGAGGACGCCATGCTGGAGAAAGGATACCGCAGGGACTGCTGTATCATAGCAGTTGGCGGCGGCGTAGTGACCGACCTGGCCGGCTTTGTGGCAGGCACCTATGGGCGCGGCGTCCCGTTTATCAATTACGCCACGACGCTGCTGGCCGCCGCGGATGCCTCTGTGGGCGGCAAGACCGCGGTGGACACGCCGCTGGCCACCAATCTGATCGGTATGTTCAACCAGCCGAAGAAGGTCTACCTGGATCTGGATGCCTGGCAGACGCTTCCGGCGCGGGAGATTTCCAGCGGCATGGCGGAGACCATCAAGCACGCCTGCCTGGCGGACGGGGAATTTTTTGATCAGTTAGAGCGGCACATGGATGAGATCATGGCGCTGGAGCCGCGGATCTGTGAGTATATGGCGGAGAAAAACTGCCAGATCAAATACCGGGTTGTGATGAAGGATGAGCGGGAGAGCGGCCTGCGGGAGGTGCTGAACCTGGGGCATACCGTCGGAAGGGCTGTCGAGACGGTCAGCAATTACCGTCTCCTGCACGGGGAAGCGGTTGCCATCGGCCTTCATGCGGCGGCGGAGCTGTCCCGGGAAATGGGCTTTCTTTCCGGGGAGGATGTCTCCCGGATTGTGCGTCTGCTTGGCCGTGCCGGGCTGCCCACGGAGATTCCGGAGTATATTGACCGGGAAGCCCTGATAAAAAAACTGTATACAGATAAAAAAGTCAGGGACGGGAAGCTGCGTTTCGTGATTCCTCAGGAAATCGGCAGGATTGCCTGCTTTGGGGAAAATAATTATGCAGTTCCCGTTTCGGAAGAGACAGCGCGCAGGGTGATCGCCATGATCTGAAGCGGGGCCAGATGGCGTGGGGAGCCATGGAAGCTGCCTGACTGAACCGCGGGGATGCATAATGTCCGCCCTGCGCCGCAGAATATAACAGAGGAAGAAACATTGATTTACAGGAAAGTAAAGACAGAAAACAGCAGAACCTTTTATCAGGTCTATGAGGGAGAAAAACGGACGGCAGAGTTTTCCTGGAGAATGGAGGAGAAAGCTGCGGGAACCCGGTTCTGGATCGAGGAAATCCGTCTGGAAAGCCAAAAAGACCAGGCGCAGAATATGGAACGGATCCTGCAGTTCCTTCAGTATAAATGTCTGGTGTCCGGCTGCCGGGAAATGTATGTCCGGCTGCACCGAAAGAATCTGTTTGCACAGGATCTGTATAAAAGGTATGGATTTTCCATCATTGCCCGGGCCGGCGGCGACGGCGCGCGGGCGGATGGATTTGCGGAGTACGTGCTGAAATATACGCTTCCGGAATCCCGGGACGCGGATTTTCAGCATTATATCCGCAGGAAAAGACAGAGAAAGAAGGATTAGAGGATGGGAGTTCTGAAACATCTGAAACCCGCAAGGGTCTTTCATTATTTTGAGGAAATCTGCGGGATCCCCCATGGTTCGGGAAATACCCGGCAGATCAGCGATTATCTGGTATCCTTTGCCGCAGCGCATGGCCTGAAGTACCGTCAGGAGCCCTGCGGAAATGTGGTGATCTGGAAACCGGCTTCGGCAGGCTGCGAACAGGCGGCTCCGGTGATGCTGCAGGGGCACATGGATATGGTGGCGGTGAAGACGCCGGACTGTGGGCTGGATCTGGAAAAGGACGGACTGCAGCTGGCGGTGACGGAGGATGGGAAATGGGTGTATGCCAGGGGGACTTCCCTGGGCGGCGATGACGGAATTGCTGTCGCTTATGCACTGGTGATTTTGGAAGATGATACCCTTCGCCATCCGCCGCTGGAGGCGGTGTTTACCGTTGATGAGGAGATTGGCCTTCTGGGAGCCGCTGCTCTGAATGCCGGAGACTTAAAAAGCCGCATTTTGCTGAATATGGATTCTGAGGATGACGGCATTTTCCTGACAAGCTGTGCCGGAGGGGCGACGGTGGAATGTCTGGCGGCTGCGCCCATGGAAAAGAAATCAGGTGTTGTGTACAGCTGGATGCTGGACGGGCTTTGCGGCGGGCATTCCGGTTCCGACATCCATCTGGGACGGGCGAACGCCAATGTCATTTTTGGCAGATTCCTGGCGCAGGTGGGGGAAAAGGTGCCGTTTTCTGTGGGAGAGTTTGCGGGAGGCGAGAAGGATAACGCCATAGCGGACCGCTGCCGTGCGCTCTTAGTGGCAGCGCCGGAGGATGCGCGGAAGCTGGAACAGGAGACGGAACAGTTTGGGCACATGATCTGTGCGGAATACGCCGGACCTGAGCCGGGGATGAGACTGACCCTGAACAGGGAGAGTCAGACGGAGCAGATGGTTTTGACAGAAACGGGACAGAAATCCCTGACTGTGCTTTTAGAGCATCTTCCGGCGGGGATCCAGCGGATGATGCCCCGGATGCCGCAGATGGTGCAGACTTCGCTGAACCTGGGAGTCCTGCGCAGAAAAGAGGAGGAGATTTCTCTGACCTACTCGGTCCGCAGTGCTTCGGCGGCGGAGAAACAGTGGCTGATCCGCCGGATGCGGGATCTGTGTGAGCTGGCCGGCGGTTATTGCAGGGTTTCCGGCGAATATCCGGCCTGGGAATACCGGGAGGATTCCCATATCCAGAAGCTGATGGCACAGACCTATGAGGAACTGACCGGGGAGCCTCCGGTGCTGACCGGGATCCATGCCGGGGTAGAGTGCGGGATCTTCAGTGAAAAGCTGCCGGGGATCGACTGTATTTCCTACGGGCCGCAGATGCGGGATATCCATACGGTCAGAGAACGCCTGGAGATTGCTTCCGTAGAGAAGAATTATGAGCTGACCAGGAAAGTGCTGGAAAAGCTGGCGCTGCGGCAGTAGGAAGGGCAGACCGGGACGGCTTCGCAGGGCTGCCGGGAAAGGAACCGTGCAATAAATCAGGAGAAAACAGTTGCCAAGCGGCCGGATATTGTGTATGATAAAACATGTTTTTTATTGTAAACAGTGTATCTGTACAGATGTTTACTATAGATGAGTGAAAATGTGTGAAAGACATAGGAGATGAAACTGGAATGAGCAAGAAGACATTTGTGACGAAGGAACAGATTGAGGAGATTGTGAAAACGTGGCCGACGCCCTTCCATCTGTATGATGAAAAAGGGATCCGCCAGAATGCGCAGGCGGTGAAGGAAGCTTTTGCCTGGAATCCCGGTTTCCGGGAATATTTTGCGGTGAAGGCGAATCCCAATCCATTCCTGATCAATATTCTGAAGGAGTATGGCTGCGGGACAGACTGTTCTTCCATGACGGAACTGATGCTTTCCGAGGAGCTGGGATTTTCCGGTGACAGGATCATGTTCTCTTCCAACGATACGCCGCCGGAGGAGTTTGTGTACGCGAACCAGATTGGCGCGACCATCAACCTGGATGATTTTACCCATATTGATTACCTGGAGAAACTGATCGGTGAGTTCCCAAAGACCATGAGCCTCCGCTACAATCCGGGCGGAGTATATGAGTTAAGCAACGGCATCATGGATAACCCGGGGGATTCCAAGTACGGATTTACAAAAGAACAGATCATAGAAGGATACCGGATCCTGAAAGAGAAGGGTGTGGAGCGCTTTGGTATCCATGCGTTCCTGGTTTCCAATACAGTGACCAACGATTATTATCCGACGCTGGCCCGGACACTTTTTGAACTCTGTGTGGAGATCCGGGAGAAGACCGGTGTGCAGATGGACTTTATCAACCTGTCCGGCGGGGTCGGCATCGCATACCGGCCGGAGGAGACGCCCAACGATATCCGTGCCATCGGGGCAGGCGTGGAGAAGGTCTACAATGAAGTGCTGGTTCCGGCAGGAATGGGAGACGTGGATATCTATACTGAGATGGGACGTTTCATGATGGGACCTTACGGCTGTCTGGTGACTCAGGCGATCCATGAAAAGCATATCTATAAGGAGTATATCGGCGTGGATGCCTGCGCGGCGAACCTGATGCGCCCGGCGATTTACGGCGCTTACCATCACATTACGGTTGCCGGGAAGGAGGATGCTCCCTGCGACCATAAATACGATGTGGTGGGATCCCTCTGCGAGAACTGCGATAAGTTCGCGGTAGACCGGATGCTGCCGAAGATCGATATGGGAGATTATCTGATCATCCATGACAGCGGCGCCCACGGCTATTCCATGGGTTATAACTACAACGGACGTCTCCGGTCGGCTGAGATCCTCCTGAAAGAGGACGGCAGCGCGCAGCTGATCCGCCGCGCGGAGACTACGAAGGACTACTTTGCCACATTTGACTGCTTTGACATCATCAGGGGACTGGTGTAAAAGTTTTTACAGAAGAATGCGGTATGAAAACCGGATATAATTTTATGTTCCGGGGACAGCGGCAGAAAAGTCGCTGTCCCCGGTTTTTCTATTTGTAAGGACTTTACATTTGCGCTTAAAAAAGATAGAATATAAGAAAAAATGTAAAGAAGAGAGATATATGACTAAAACAGTACTTTTAGAACAATTAATTGAAGAAAATCACGGGTATCTTCTTACTTCTCTGGCACAAAAGAATCAGGTTTCCAGGACATACGTAATGAAATATGTGAAAGAACATGCTATGGAGAAAGTGGCTCAGGGCATTTATATAGCAGATGATGTGTGGCCGGATGAATTATTTATCCTTCAGACCAGAAATCCTTCTGTTATTTATTCCAGTGAAACTGCACTTTATCTGCACGGATTGATTGACCGGGAATATACAGAAATCTGTATTACTGTACCGAATGGATATAATGCAACCCGTTTGAAAGAAGCCAATGTCCAGGTGAGGTATGTTCCAAAAGAAATTCATAATATGGGAGTCTGCAGTGTTCCCTCCAGCAGTGGAAATACAGTAAGGGTTTACGATCAGGAAAGATGTATCTGTGAAGTGATAAAAGACAGAAAAAAATATGAAGTACAGAATTTTCAAACGGCAGTAAAACACTATATGGTCGGGAAAGAGAAAAATTTATCCAGATTGCTGGAATATGCAGAAAAGCTGAAAATCAGGGATGAAGTAATGAAATATGTGGAGGTACTGGTATGATTCATACATCAAAACAGTTAAAAGATAAGGTTCGCAACCTTTCGAAAGGAGATAATGACATTGCAAAGGCGCTGATCCGGATATTTATGATGGAACGATTTTTGGAAAGGGTATCGATGACGTTATTACTCCTGCGGCGGTTGGGTATGAATATCAATTGATGTTTGAGAATCGTACAATCTACCTTCTTACTTATAACGTGGAAACCTTGCTTGCAGAGAAAATGCAGACAATACTGGCAAGAGGGATTGCTAATACCAGAATGAGAGATTTTTATGATATTTATGAAATCACAAAAAAAGAAAATATGAGCTGCCAGACGGGACAAGGGCAGAACTGATTGACAGTTAAATGTATTGGGTGCGCCGTAGGGACGGAGACATCAGAGACTGGTACATTTTTTTACTGTGAAACAGGAAACTATACCCATAGCAATGCCTGGGAAAATTTTCTTGCATTTCTGCGGTATCTGTGATATGATATTTTGGTCTGAGAAAATCAGACGGATTGCCGCTGTGGCGGAATTGGCAGACGCACTTGACTCAAAATCAAGCGGGTAACACCGTGCCGGTTCGAGTCCGGCCAGCGGCATTTTTATGACAGCTCTTTG
>CALWGM010000094.1 GCA_944380065.1 uncultured Lachnospiraceae bacterium | reverse complement strand
CGCTTTTCAAAGGCTTCCGCCCGAAACTGCAGGGTCGTGGAGGCCTCCCCCTCAAAGGAAGACTGCTTCCGCACGCCCAAGATGGCGCTGACCGCATCGAACAGCCGCCCTGCGCTGGTGGAAGGTACGCTGTTGATCCTGCACTCCGCCATCTGACGGTACAGCTTCTGCATCTGCGGCTCGCAGAGTTCCAGTTTTCTTACAATCTCCGGCGCATTCTCCGGGTCGAGAGCGTTGATCATGGAGACGGCGATCCGCCAGCCCTCCTTCGCGGAAACGTCCCCGCCGATCTGCAGGAACGGCCGGATACTTCCCAGCCGCCGGAAACTCCGGTAATCTGCCAGCAGGATCTCCCCGCCCCAGACCGTCCCGTCCGTCCCGTACCCGGTTCCGTCAAAGGAAACGCCGATCACCCGCTGTCCCAGAGGCACGTCGTTCTCCGCCATACAGGAGAGAATATGGGCGTAATGATGCTGGATCTTCACCACCGGAACGCCCTGTTCCTCCGCCACAAGGGTGGTATTGTATTTCGGATGCAGGTCGCAGACCACCAGCTCCGGCTCTGTCTCCAGCAGCTCCTCCATCCGCACAATGGATTCCTCCAGCGCCGCCACCGTCCGCGGATCCGCCATATCCCCCACATAGGGCGAGGGATAAAAAAGCTGGTTCTTTCCAATGCAGAAGGTGTTTTTCAGTTCGCCGCCCACCGCTAAGACCTGGCCGGAAAGCGCCTCGCTCTTCATCACCGGCAGGGGCGCATAGCCCCGGGAACGGCGAATCATATAGGGCTGATTCCGGTAAAAATCCATCACCGAGTCGTCCGCCCGCAGCCGGATCTTCCTGTTATGGGATAAAATCACATCGCAGAACCCGGATAGCTCCTTCCGGGCGTCCCCGTCGGTCCGGCAGATGGGCGCTCCGGAAACATTGCCGCTGGTCATAACAAAACAGTCTGTGGTCATGGTCAGACCGTCATTGTAATCAAACAGCAACATCTGTACCGGCGCATAGGGAAGCATCACTCCCACCTTCGGATTATCCGGCGCCACCGAGGGCGCCAGGCCGGGAACCTCTGTTTTCCCGCCCCGGAATTCTCTGCAATCCGCTCCTGCGTCCGTTTTGCCGGCAGCATTCCGCTTCTCCAGCAGGATGATGGGCTTTTGATGGCCGTCTAAAATTTCTTCCTGCTGCGGCGTCACCCGACAGTATTTTCTGACTGCCGCCAGATCCCGCATCATCACGGCGAAGGGCTTCGCCGGGCGGTGTTTTAAGCGCCGCAGACGCGCCACCGCCGCTTCATTGGCGGCGTCACAGCACAGATGAAAACCGCCGATCCCCTTCACGGCAACGACCTGCCCCTCTAAGATCGCCCGGCGCGCAGCAGTGATCGCCTCCCGCCCCCGCTCTTTTCTTCCCAGAAGGTACACCTCCGGCCCGCAGTCGTTGCAGCATACCGGCTGGGCGTCATACCGCCGGGTCTCGGGATGGGTATACTCATATTCACAGGCCGGGCACATGGGAAACTCTCCCATGCTGGTGCGCTCCCTGTCGTAGGGCATGGAGTCCAGAATCGTCAGCCGCGGCCCGCAGGCCGTACAGTTGATAAACGGATGCATATAGCGGCGGTTCTGCGGGTCGAACAGCTCCGCCCTGCATTTCGGGCAGGTGGCGATGTCCGGCGAGACAAAAATATCTCCTGTCTCCTTTTCACTTTCGATAATATCGAAACGGGAAAACGGCCGGTCTTCGCAGTCGTGCACATCCATTTTCAAAATTGCCGACCGCTCCGGCGCTTCAAGCTCCAGGGACTGCCGGAATTCCCCCAGCTGTTTTTTTGTGCCGCGCACATAGATTTCCACGTAAGACCCCTTGTTGGCCACGCTCCCGCCCACGCCGATCCGGTCGGCGATCCGGCTGACAAAGGGCCGGAAGCCCACTCCCTGGACAATGCCGTACACCCGGATGATTTTCGTTGTCATATGTTCCTCTGCCTGCTGTCTCATATGGAAACCCGGTTCCTTTCTGTCAGTCATCCTCGTATTCACCGGAAACCGCGAAATGGGGGACGTGAATCCACGCTCCGTCAAACCCCTTCAGCGCCCGCCGAAGCATCTGGTCGCCGATGATCACATCGAAGTTTCCTTTTTCCACAAAATCCGTCATTTCTTCTTCTTTTTCAAATACCACATCCTGGGGCTGGCGGTATTCCGGAAGCTGCATAAACCAGGTGGCGCAGACCACGGACGCTGCGTCCCGGATCTCCCGGCGGATCTCATTGGCCGCCATCTGCTGATGGATCACCAGCACGTTTTTTCCTGCCAGGCCGTGCAGTTTTTCCCTCAGCTCCTCCCGCAGCATGGGGTAAGCCGTCTCGTAGGGAGTCCCGAACTCCTGCTGCAGATATCTGGCCGCCTGGATCCCGGCAGGAGAAACCACAATATTTTTCTCCGCGCATCCTGCCTTCTTTACTTCCTCCAGGCCGGAACCCATGCCATAACAGTACACCTCGTCATACCCGCAGGCGCGAAGCCGCTCTCCGATGATCCGGTCTGCCCGCACATGGCTCACATCCAGCGGCGTCACGCCAATGACGCCCGCGATGCGCGCGCCTGCCTCCGGGCGCGCCTCTTTGTCGGCAAAGGTTCCAAACAGTTCCAGATAGGCGTCCTGCGCCCCGCGGTCATACATCCTCGTCCCGGTGCATTCCACCGTCATCACCGGCAGGCCGCAGCGCTTTTTCGCCATCCGCTTCAGCGCCCGGAAATCGGTGGCGATCACCGCCGGAACCGGAGTCCCGATCAGCGCCGCGAATTTTCCGTCCAGGCGGTCTGCCGCGTCCTTCAGTTTTTCCACCAGACGGTCGTCCCGGCCTACAATCGCGTCCATATCCCGCAGTCCGGCGGAAAACAGGGCGCTCTTTTTCAAAAACCAGCGCGGTTCGTCAAAACCGCAGATATTTCCTGTGCAGCCCCCCGCATCGCAGATTACCGTGATGCCGCCCAGTTCATAAAAAACAGAAACAGCCCCCGACTGATCCGGCGCAAAAGGGGATACATATTTTAACAGTCCTTTCATAGTCCTCTCCTCACAAATTTCCTGCTTTTAGCGCGCTGCCGATTTCCTCAAACAGATCCCGGAGTCCGGCGTAGCCAAACGGCTGATCCTCTCCGTTCCAGGGAACGTTCACGCTGTCCGGATGATAGTAGGCCGCATCCTGTCCCAGGGAAACGTCCGCCTGACAGCCCGAGCAGTCGTAGTTGAGCATGGTCGGGGACAGGTTCGTGTAGATCCTGGTTTTTGGGCTCAGCGCCGCAATCTTTTTAATGTAGACAAAATTGACATTGGTGATCGTCCCGTAGATCTCCGGTACCTGGTGTCCGTACCGCAGAAGCGCCAGGGACAGTTCAAAGGGGTCGGCGTTCAGCCATTCGCCCACCACAAAGGACCGTTCCGGATATTTTTCCGAAAACTCCTGCACCGCCGACAGCGCCTCCTCATAGTAGGCCGAATCATCGATCTTCACGCCCAGCGCCGCGCCGAACAGTTCATACTGCCTGTGGATCTTGTCGATCTGATATACCCTCGTCATTTCCAGGGACGGAATTCCCAGCCGCTTTTTGAAATCCTCCGCCGCCAGCCGGCTCTCCGGGTTCAGGACGATATTGAAATTTGCCTCCGACATGGACTGGTATTCCTCAAAATCTGCACACCGGGAAATCTCATTCACCTTCCGGATCCCTAATTTTTTCAGGATCGCATACAGTTCACAGGAATCCCGGAACGGGGAGAATTCTCCCAGCAGGTTGACCGTATCTTTTTTCCGCGGACGTTTCTCTAAAAGCTGGTACACCGTCTTTCTCACCGAAGTCATCGGCGGCACCCGCCCCTCTCTGGTCAGCGCGTACATGTAACAGGGAAGCACAGGCACTCCTGCATACTCGGACGCCCTGCGGCAGACCCGCTCCATATCGGTTCCCAGCAGGGCGTCCACACAGGTAATGCAGATCATCACGGCCGTGGGGCGCTCCTCACAGGCCTCCACCGCCTCCCTGACTGCCCTGGGGATCTGGTTCAGATGCCGCCCGGTCACAATATCCGTCTCATCCTGCAGAAGATAAAAAAATCTCTCCGCGTAACCAAGTTCATTGAGCATCATGGTATTCCGCCCGCAGCAGCCGGGCGCCACCAGAAGCATCACCGAACCGGGGATCGCCAGTCCCGCCCGCTTCACGCCAAAGCCCTGGGCTCCCGGCGAGTTGAACGCCAGCGTCGCCGGTGAACTGTAGATCAGATGTTTGGAGGACTGCAGTTCATCCGGCACCTGATCTTTCCCCAGCGCGGCCAGCTCCTCCGCTGTAATATAATATACATCCGTAGACATGGTTTTCTCCTTCCCGGGCAGATCATCTGCCCCTTTGGTTTGACAGGCGTCCTTTTCTGGGACATTCCCCCCCGGTGCCCCTGCCTGCCGTACCTTTCGCCCGGTTTCTGCGGGCAGTTTTTATAATTTCCTGATTTCCACCGTACCATGGCTCACTGCTGTACGGTTGGAATGCCACTTCTCTCACTTCTTCCCGTACAATTTCCATCACATGTACAGCCAAAACCTCCGCCAACAATTCCGAAGTCAGCGCCCGGCTCCCTCCGCCAGCAGCCGTTTGGCCAGTTCCATATAAGTACGGCTCACCGGAAGCTCAGGGTCTCCCTCGATCACCGTCATGCCCTGATCCTCAAACCGGATGATATCCTGGCTCCGGGGAATATCTGCAACAATTTCCAGCCCGTTTTTCTGCGCGAACTCATGAACCTTTTCATACTCATGTTCCACGTTCCGGCGGTTTAAAATGATTCCGCCCACCGTGGCGTAGCCGCGGTCTTCAAAATTCTTCACAGCCGTGTTGATATTGTTGGCGGCGTAAAGCGCCATCTTTTCTCCTGAAGTCACAATCAGCACGCGCTCTGCATAACCCTCCCGGATCGGGGCGGCAAATCCGCCGCAGACCACATCTCCCAGCACATCGTAAAGCACCACGTCCGGCTGGTATGTTTCAAACAGTTCCAGATCCTCTAACAGGCTGAAGGTGGTGATAATACCGCGCCCTGCGCAGCCCAGTCCCGGCGTGGGGCCGCCTGTCTCAATACAGAGGACGCCGCCAAAGCCCTCCTTCGCGATCTGGTCGATCCGCTCCGGTTCCTCATCATGCTCCCGGATATAATTCATCACCGGAAGCAGCGGATGGCCGCCCAGCAGATTGATTGTGGAATCTGCCTTTGGATCACAGCCGATCTGAATCACCTTTTTCCCCAGAACCGCAAAAGCCGCCGCCAGATTGGCCGTGGTGGTAGACTTCCCGATTCCGCCTTTTCCATAAATTGCCAGTTTTAACATTCTATTCTCCTGCTTCCTTTTCCTTTATTTCAGAATCCGGTTCCCCTTCTCAATTTTCTTTGCGATCAGGTTCGGGCTGACACGGTCGTAGATCCTCCCGGAAAATGCCTCGTGCGGCAGATCATAAAACCGCTGCCCCTCTGTCAGGGAACGGTACAGCGGATCCCCGATCACCACGTCCGCTTTCCCGATTTCCCGGCTCAGGTCATCCTCCTCCGGCGTTTTCCGGTCCCCCGGGCGCAGCAGACAATCCTCTTCCTCCAAGGGACAGAGCACCCGCACGGGAATCCCCGTGTCCAGCTCGATCGCTGCCGCCAGCGAAGTACAGAAAACGCTTTCCCCGATGATCACCGCCCGGATTTCATCCGGATTCCCGGTGGTCTGCAACTCACTGTCTTTTTCCTCTGCCGCCTGCGAAAGCGGTTCCCGGAAATCACTGTAACTTACCCGCGCCGCAGCAGCCTGTTTCAGCATGGCCGCCAGCCGCACAGAAAATGTCTCGCCAAAAGGCACCCCGGTTACATACGGGGTGCCAAATCGTTCCTCCAGCACCCTTGCTGCCGCCAGTCCGCCTCCGGAAACCACTAAGTTTACGTCAGCGTCCTTCAGTTTTTTCAGTTCTTCGATTTCGCAGCCCATAGAGAGACAGACGCCCGGTATCATACCGTTGTCTGTGATCCACTGCCGGATCGATGCGATACTCCCATTGACGGAAAAATCCAGCGGCGTGGCGCCGATGATATTGACGGCCGTCTGCCCGGTTCGCTGATTCCGCTGGCCGATCTGGCGCAGATCCACACTGTCCGCTGCATTTCCTCCGGAAACCTCCGCGTTCCCGGCGAACGCCTCTCCGTCCGCAGCCCCGGCAGACAACTCTTTGCCGGCAGCCCCGGCGAGCCGCTCTCCGGCAAACGCCTCCACCATCCGTTTCATGGCCATGGACACGCCCACGGTGTAATCATGCATCCCGTTGGCCTGAAACCCAAAACAGGGAATCCCTGTCTCCTGTTCCACAATCATCGCGATGGCATCCAGATCGGTGCCGATCATATAGGGGATCGGAGCCCCCACCAGGGCGATAAAGGCCGGATGAAGTTCCCCGGCAGTTTCCACCAGATCCCGGATAAATTTGTCATCGTCGCCCATGATCGCCTCCGCCTCGGAGATCGCCGAAATGTAAACCATACTGTCCATCTCATACCACCGGGGCTCGTCGTGGGTGGTATAGGTCGAATTGCAGCCGGACGCGTCGTGCATCACCACCATCCCGCCCAGTTCAAACAGGGCGGAGCAGACGCCGAATTCATCCGATGAATATGTGGAAATCAAACCTGCTACCTGTCTCATATGCAGCTCTCGCAACCATACCCTTTTTTCTGGATCAGGGCCTTTCTGTCTTTTTTCTCTGTAAACGCTTCTTCCATCAGCCCGGCAACCGTCCGGATCCCCCGGTAGCCGTACCAGCCGCCGCCTTCCGCCGCATTCACAAAATGATCTGTGCCGGAAAAATACGCCGCCTTCTGTCCCACAGCCAGCACGTTTCTCTCCTCATGCGGATATAGGAACCGCATCCTGGGGCGGTTGGTGGCGGAGATCACGATCTCCGGATAATTTTCCTGAATCCACCGGAAATTTTCCTCATCCTCCGGCAGAAAAGCGTCCGCAAAAATCTCCGTCACCCGGAATCCATATTCCAGCAGCATCCGCGCAAAGCTTAAAATCCGGAAAGTAAAGGTATAATCCACCGTCACCGGCGTATCGCCGATCACCTCCCGCGCATGCAATAGCGCCTGCCTGGCCTGCTCTTTTTCTTCTGTAAAATCCGGCTTTTTCGTGCCCAGCCGATCCGCCAGCCGCCGGTAATTCTCCTCGATCTCATCAAAATCATAACTGAAGGTCAGGTACAGATAATCCTGTCCCAGCCGTTTTTTCAGATCCTCAGCCGCCGGAACCGCCATGGGCTCGATGGCCAGGTTGAGACACGATTCCGCCATGGCCAGATAATCGTCAAACGTCCGGCAGCGGTGCAGCTCCCAGAACTCATATCCTGCGTCCTCCACCATGGAAATCAGCTCGCAGTCCTGCGCAAGCTGCAGATTGCTGCCAATCAGATTGATCTTCCTGTTCTTTTTCGGACGCTCCTCCCACATGCGGTACATCTGGATCCGCATCTTCTGATCCGGCGTCAGTCCGCTTTTGCGCAGCGTCGGGATCATATAGCAGTCCACAAACCGGATATCCGAAAACCGCTCCCGCAGGGCGGAAAATACCAGCTTCTGATCGTAAGCTAAGAAAAAATGCTGACAGCTGATAAACAGAAGAATCGCCCGCGGCCGGTATTTCAGTTTTTCAATCACATCGCTCACGCCGTCGATCATCAGCTCTTCCATCCCGCCGTCCAGCACATTTTCCTCCCGGATCTGGATGGAGGAATACCGGTCCAGGGCATTCATCTCCGCCGCCGTCAGCACCACGCCCCGCAGACATCCCAGCGCGCAGACAAAGATCTGATGGGACTCCGGGATCAGCATTCCCGTGTGGACAATATTCCAGGTGCCCCGCGCCGGGGAGCTGTATTCCAATCCCGCATAAAAGGGCGCCGGGAAAGCCGCCTCCCGGATCGTGGTCTTTACGCCCTCCGTATTCCGTTCTTCTCCCACTCTTCTTAACATAAATCAGCTCCTCACAGCATCCTCTCCGCCAGCGCCCGGAAGACCTCCGCCTCCCGGCTGTCCGGATAAGCTTCCAAAAGCGTCATCCGCCGCTCCTCCGCCTCCTGTACCAGCTCTGAAAAATCAATGGCTCCCACGATTTTAGTGTGGAAGTCATGGCACAGTTCCTGCACCTTCGCATCCTCGTTTTTTACATTTCTGCGGTTTAAGATGACTCCCCCTAAGGCCGCGTAGCCCCGGCCTTTAAAATTTTCAATGGCCGACGCAATATTGGCCGCCGCGTAGATGGACATATTCTCGCCGGAGGAAACGATATACACCTCGTCTGCATAGCCGCTGCGCATGGGCATGGAAAAACCGCCGCAGACCACGTCCCCCAGCACATCGTAGAAAACCACATCCGGCTGATAACGCTCATAAATCCCTTTTTCTTCCAGCTTTTCCAAGGCGGTGATCACGCCCCTCCCGGCGCATCCCACCCCCGGAATGGGGCCGCCCGCTTCCACGCAGATCACGCCGCCGAATCCGGTCCGCACCACTTCTTCTAATTCAAACTGATTTTTCTTTTCCCGGAAGACAGACAGCACCGTGGGAAGCGGCTCACCATGCCGCAGGGCAAAGGTGGAATCCGCTTTCGGGTCACATCCGATCTGCAGCACCCGGTACCCCGCAAGCCCCAGCGCCGCCGCCATATTGGAAACGATGGTGGATTTTCCGATGCCGCCTTTTCCGTAAACCGCAATCTTTTTCATCATCCTTACCGGCTGCCGCCCGCACGGCGGAAGCCCTCTCCCTTCTGCTCAGAGCTTTTCATATAAATAAGGGAAAATCTTTACGCTCCGTTTGAGGATTCCCTTCAGATAGGCAATGGTAATCCCGTAATTGGTAAACGGGATCCCCTGATCCAGGGAGCATTTCATCCGGTATTTCACCTCCCGCTCATTCAGCATACATCCTCCGCAGTGGATCACCATTTGATAGGGAGACAAATCCTCCGGAAATTCCGTGCCGGAGCTGGTGTCGAACAAAATGTCCTTTCCGGTATACTCCCGCAGCCAGCGGGGAATCTTCACGGTGCCGATATCGTCACACTGCCGGTGATGGGTACAGCCCTCGGAAATCAGAACCCTGTCGCCGTCCTGCAGGTTTTCGATGGCCCGCACGCCGGTCACCGCCGCGTCCAGAAAGCCCTTGTATCTGGCCATCAGGATGGAAAAAGAGGTCAGCAGCATCCCCTCCGGTACAATCCTGGAAACCGGGCCGAACACCTGACTGTCCGTAATCACCAGCGACGGCTGTTTCCCCAGCTGTTTCAGGGTCTCTGCCAGTTCCGACTCCCGGACGACGACGGACGCCGCCCCGGCCTCCAGCACATCCCGGATGGTCTGCTGCTGGGGAAGGATCAGCCGCCCTTTGGGCGCCGCCGTATCAATGGGAACCACTAACAGCACAAAATCTCCGGGGCTGATCAGGTCGCCGACGATCTTCAGCCTCTCATTTTCCATCTGTACCGACGCCCCGATCTTTTCCTTCAGTTCCCAGATCCCCTGACCGGTCAGGGCGCTGACATAGATCTCCGGGAGCAGCGCCCCGTCTGCGTCCTCTGCCGTCTCTTTTCCTGCCCCGGTCAGCAGATCCGCCTTATTATAGACAACGAGATACGGGATCTCCTTCTTCTGAAACAGCCCGATCAGCTCCCGGTCGCAGGGCATAAGCCCGGTGCAGGCGTCCACGATCAGAACCGCCACATCCGTCTTATTTAAAACCTGCTTCGTCTTTTTCACCCGCAGCTCTCCCAGCGCGCCCTCGTCGTCAAAACCGGGCGTATCAATGATCACCACCGGCCCCAGCGGCAGCAGCTCCATCGACTTGTAAACCGGATCTGTGGTAGTTCCCTTCACATCGGATACCACCGCCAGCTCCTGTCCCGTCACTGCGTTTACCACGCTGGATTTCCCTGCGTTTCTCCTGCCAAAAAAACCGATATGGATCCGGTTTGCCATCGGCGTACTGTTCAGTCCCATAAAGCGCCTCCTTTTTCTCCTGCTTTCCGGCTCATCTTCCTGCATTCTGCTGCCAAAAAGAAAACCCCTGTACCTGTAAATGGGTACAAGGGTAACAAGGAACATCCTGACCGCGTCCTGTACGGCTCTTTCGGGACTCCCGTCAGAAACCGGACATTTCGCGTCCTGCTCTTTCCACTGTCACATCCTCCTGTCTTCCCCTTCAGGTCATCCCTTATGGTCAGATGCAAGATCTGTGTCACAAATTTTTATGTTTTTTATTTTATCAGTGAGAACAGGAATTTGTCAATGCTGAATTTTCCCATGCCGTTTTCTATCAGCTATGATAGATCCCCTTCCGGATCCTCTGCTCCGCCAGCTTCAGCAGACCGTTCACCGCCAGCACCAGCGCCACGGAAAGAATCGTTCCCCAGACAATTTTCACCGCATTCTGGGTGCGCATCCCGTCAAACAGGATGGATCCCAGGCCGCCGGCTCCGATGGTGGCCCCGATGGTGGCAATGCCGATGGTGGAGATCACCGCGATATGGATCCCGGCCACCATGGCGTCCAGCGCCAGAGGGAAACGCACCTGCCGGAACACCTGCCATCTGGTCATTCCCATTCCCACAGCCGCCTCCAGCACGCCTCCATCCACCAGCTGCAGCCCCTCGGTGAAGCTGCGCACTAAAATATACTGGTTATAGATCACCAGCACCACGATAGCCGTACTGCTTCCCAGACCGGTCAGGGGAATCAGCAGCGCAAACAGCGCCAGACTGGGAATCGCGTAGATCATACTGCAGACCCGCATCACCCAGGAGGAGATGCGCTTCCTGTCCATAATCAATAAGGAAATCACCAGCGCCAGCGCGATGGAAATCACCAGCGTGATTCCCACCATCTGCAAATGCTCCAACAGCGCTTCCAGCAATTTATCATAATGTCTTGTTGTATATTCCCAAAAACGTGTCATTTCAAAAATTCCAGGCCTTCCACTACAGATTTTAACAGAGAAGCCACATAGTCATTGGCCGGATGGCGCAGCAGCTCCTTCGGGGATGCGAACTGCTGAATCCTCCCCCCATCCATCACCATAACCCTGGTTCCCAGCTTCAGCGCTTCCGTCACATCATGGGTGACGAAAAGAAAGGTTCTCCGGCTGTCCGCATGAATCGACAGCAGTTCGTCCTGCAGGCGTGTGCGGTTGATGGCGTCGATCGCCCCAAACGGCTCGTCCAGCAGCATGATCTTCGGATCTGCCGCCAGCGCCCTGGCCAGCCCCACCCGCTGCTGCTGTCCGCCGGAGAGCTGTGCCGGGTATCTGTCCCGGTATTCTTCCGGATCCAGCCCCACCATCCGCAGCAGATCATCCACCCGCTTCCTGATTTTTTCCCTGTCCCATTTCAGAATATCCGGCACCGTGGCAACATTTTTTTCCACCGTCATATGGGGAAAAAGCCCCACCTGCTGGATTACATAGCCGATCCGGCGCCGCAGCAGAACCGGATCCGTCTTTGAGATGTCCTCCCCAAACACATGGATCCGGCCGGAGGTCGGGTCATACAGCCGGTTGATCATTTTCATCAGCGTTGTCTTCCCGCAGCCGGACGTCCCCAGGATCGTAACCAGCTCCCCCTCCTCAACCTGGAAGCTGACATGATCCACCGCATTGGCCGCCGCCCCCGGAAACTTTTTGCTCACATCCTCAAACTCTACCGCTATACTCATGGTTCTTCCTTTCTCAAGCGCAGCGCTCCTGTGGGACAGGCCGTGACGCACAGGCCGCAGCCCTGGCACTGGCCTGCAGCCGCCACCAGGACCGCCCCGCACTGCGTAAAAACAGAAAATCTGCATCTCTTTCTGCACAGACCGCAGTTCACACACAGGGTTTTATCAAGCTCCACCCGGTAAGTCACCTTCGGCCAGACACCCAGACTGCCGCGCCGGGCCGCCGCCCGGAACAGGTAACAGCAGTCCGTACAGCAGCTGCAGATCCCGCCGGGATTCACCGTATGGATCAGCCCCCGGCGATCCGCCATGCGGACGATCTCTTTCGCCTCTTCTTTGGTAACCGCCCTGGCCAGCCCCCGTTTCACATAGGAGTTGGGCGCCGTCCGGTAGGTAATGCAGGTCTTCACCGGCTGGTCACAGTTCTGGATCAGCCTGCGGCAGTCGCAGGAGGCCAGATAAGGCGTATCCTCCCGCCCGTCAATGAAGCGCAGCACCTCATCCAGCGGCAGCACCTCATCCTCCGTCGGCCGCCGGCTGCTTCCCAGAGACTCCACATAGGCGTCCAGATACCATCCGTCCAGCGCCTCCTTCTGCTGCCGGGGCAGGCTGTCATAAATCTCTGTATCATCTGTAGCGAAAATGTCCAGCCGTCCGTAAAAACTTCCCAGACAATACCGCTCCCCGTCTGCCGTTTTATTCAGGATCCCTCTGGAAAACAGGGTGTCCAAAAAAATATCCGAACTTTCCTCTCCCTCTGCAGACCGATCCGGGAACATTCCATCCGCCAGATCTGCCAGTTCCTCTTTCCGGAGTTCCTTTCCCTCAGGAAAGGCGGCGATCAGCTCCTGCTCCGCGGCAGTCAGCATCACATCCAGCACAGGGATCCCCACTTCCGGAACCTGAAATTTACGGATGATTGTTTCTTTTTCCATAGAACTCTCCAGGCCGCCGGCTTTTCGCCGGCGGCCTCCATCGCAGGGATGGTTTCTTTTATACATTTCTTACGTTACTGTGCCTTCAGCGTCTCATAAAAATCCGCCGCCACATCCTCGTACTCTTCCTTGTCAATATCCACTCTGGCGTTCAGCTCTGTCAGTGTCTCCGTGTCGATGGCCGCGCTGAGTGTGTTGACCGCCTCTGCCGCTTCCGGATATGCTTCTATGAGCTCCTGGCGGGCAACCGGAATCACATTGTAGGGCGGCCAGAGTCCCTGATCATCCTCTAAAAGCACAAACTCGCCGCTGCTCAGCTGAGCGTCCGTGGTATAGGCGGGGACGCAGTCCACCTCATCGCTGGCCATTACCTGATATTTCAGAGAATTGTCAAAGGAATTCTCCGAAGCGAACGCAAACTCCCCGTAGACCTTTTCCAGCCCCAGCATGCCGTCCTCTCTCTCGTAAAAATCCGAGGTGCTTCCAAAACGGATCTTATCTGCATTGGCCTGCAGGTCAGAAATCGTCCCGATCCCATATTCCTGCGCCACATCCGCGCGGATCGCCAGGCTGTTGCCGTCGCTGGCCGGGGACATGTCCAGCACATCCAGATCATATTCCGAGGCATACATTTCCTTTACGGTATTGTAAACCTCCTGCGGGTCCGTCATCATGGGCTGTCCTAAGATCGTCATCAGCGCCGTGCCCGTATATTCCGGATACAGGTCGATCTCGCCCTCGCAGAGCGCTTCGTGGATCACCGCGTTGGAGACTTCAAACTCCCGCTCCACCTCAAAACCGGCGTCCTCCAGCGCCAGCGCGTATAATTCGCTCAAAATCAGATTCTCCGTGAATCCCTTGGAACCCACAACGACTGTTTTCTCCTCCGACGCGCCGCTTCCGCCGCCGGACTGGCACGCCGCCAGCGATACCAGTGCGGTTCCGGCCAAAATCAGGCATACGATTCTTTTTTTCATGTTCTTTTCTCCTCTCTGGACAAGGGCTGCCAGCTCTAACTGTTCTCTGTCTCCACTCTGTATTTCATCCATTTATGTTCCAGCTTACCCAGGGCCATATTGCAGGCCAGGGTCAGCAATGCAACCGAAAAGCCGCCGATCACCAGATACTCGATCTTCATCATGCTGATTCCATTGTAGATGATCACGCCCAGACCTCCGCTGCCAATATAGGCCGCCAGAGCCGCGCTGGCCATCACCTCCGAGGCCGCCATCTTGATGCCGCCCATGATGTAGGGCATAGCAAGAGGAAACTGCACCTGGTAAAAGGAACGTTTCTCATCCATTCCCATGGCCGCCGCCACCTCGATCATAAAATCCGGCACCTTGGCAAATCCCAGCACCGTCTGGATCAGCACCGGCGGAATCGCCAAAACCGTCAGCGCCACCAGCGCAGGCTTCACGCCGATCCCCATAACCGGAATCAGGATGGTCAGAATCGCCAGGCTGGGAATGATCCGCAGCGCGCCGAAAAAGGTTGTGATAAAAGTCTTTAACCGGGGAAAACGCAGACAGAAAATCCCCAGCGGAATGCCTGCTCCCGCCGCAATACCGACTGCGATCAGGCTGATATAGATATGCTGCCAGACCAAAAGCAGGTAGGTCTGCCAGTTATTTACAAAATAATCGATGTAACTCTCCACCGTCCGTGGCCTCCTTCATAAATACGTGATTATTTTAACACGCATATACGGTGAATTCCACAGGAAAAATTTTTTATCCGACAAAAAAACGGCGGATTTCTGAACCGAATCAAAAATCTGCCGCTTATCACCGTATCGCCTAATCCTCAAACATCCCGAATCCGGCCACCTCCGTCACCGGAAGCGAAAAAACAATGGCCGCCGCGTCCGTATCCGGACCCGCCTTTTTCAGGATCGTCCGCATAATCTCCGCCTTCTGTTCCGACTTCGACACAATCAGGATCACTTCCTTTTCCTGGGCGATGCTCACCTTATAGAACTTTTCGGTTCCCACAGCCCCGGTACCCTTGCCGTGGATCACCGTGCCTCCGGCCGCCCCGGCCTCCCTGGCGGCATTCATCACCTGATCCGTCCGCCCGGAATTACAGATCACCACTACTAACTCGTATGCATAATTCAGCTCCGGCATCCGCTTCTCCGGCTGCTGACCTCCATTTAACAAAGCCATGATTTTTCCACCTCCAACGCTTTTTACAGGCACTGACACAATCACGCCGTGCCCGGGAACTCCGATATACAGATTTCTCTTTTCCTCCCGGATCAGCTGTCTGGTCTTCTCCCGGGACGCCACCGCGGCGATAATCCTCTTTTCACTGGAATCAATTCCCAGAAGCTCCAGCATGCTGCGGACTGCCGTCCCATGCCCGTAGAGATCCACTGCCAGGGGGATCTCCAGATCCCGGCAGATCTGCGTCAGGGTCTCCGCCTCATTCGGATTCACAATCGAAATTACAAAATTCAATCTGCACTCACCTCCCACAGCTCCACAATATCCCCGTCTCCATAGACAGGCCGTTCCACAGGCATGCGTTTTCTTTTCTGCTCATAGAACAATCCCACGATCTGAATCGACAGCAGCGGCATCATCGCCACCATGGCCACCACGCCGAACGCGTCGGAAAGAGGATTGCCCCCCAGGGCTGTACTGGCGCCGATGGCAAACTGCAGCATGAAGGTCGCCGTCATCGGTCCGGAGGCCACGCCGCCGGAGTCAAAGGCAACCGCCGTATAAATATCCGGAACAAAAAACGACAGAATCAGCGCAATCGCATACCCCGGCACCAGAAACCAGAGAATGGAAATCCCGGTCATCACCCGCAGCATCGCCAGACCCATGGCGATGGCAATGGCAATGGAAAGGCTGCGTTTGATCGCTTTCCCGGGAATCGCCCCGGCGCTGACATCCTCAATCTGTTTTTCCAGCACAGCCACCGCCGGCTCCGCCGAAATAATAAACCATCCCAAAAGCATCGCCAACGGAATCAGAATCACTTTCATGGGGCTGTCCGCCAGTCCCATTCCCATCACCGTCCCCAGTGAAGAAAATCCCACGTTCACGCCGGTGAGGAACAGTACCAGCCCCGCATATGTATAGACAAAACCCATACAGATTTTTGCCAGTCTGCGCCTGCCGATCCGCAGCGTCGCCACCTGGAACAGGAAAAAGATCGCCACAATCGGCAGCATGGCCACTGCCATTTCCTTCATATAAACAGGGATCCCCGTCAGATATGCCCTGCCGATCTCCGTTGTCGTCGCATAGGAGGACACTGCCACATCCACAGACGCGCCCTCGCTGGGATAGAAAAATCCCAGGATCAGAACGGAGAGAATCGGCCCGATGGAACACAGGGATACCAGACCGAAACTGTCCGCCTCGGCAGAACGGTCGCTTCGGATATGGGACACGCCGACGCCCAGCGCCAGAATAAACGGAACAGTCATGGGCCCGGTGGTCACGCCGCCGGAGTCAAAGGCAACGCCCAAAAAGCTGTTGTCCGTAAAGGCCGCCAGGACAAATACAACTGCATAAAAAGCAATCAGAAACCAGCGCAGCTTCACTCCCGTCAGGATCCGGAGCATGGCGACTGCCAGGAAAAATCCAACGCCCACTCCCACCGTAAGAAGCAGCACCATATTGTCAATATGCGGCACCGTCTCCGCCAGCACCTGCAGATCCGGCTCCGAAATCGTGATGGCCAGACCCAGCACAAAGCTGACAATCAGAATCAGCAGCAGCTTCCGGCTCTTCGTCAGCGCCGTGCCGATCTGATTCCCGATGGGCGTCATGGAAATATCCGCCCCCAGGGAAAAAAGCCCCATCCCGAAAATCAGGAACAGCGCCCCGATCAGGAAACACACCATCAGGTCTGTCTGCGCCGGGAAAACCGTCAGGCTCAAAATCATGACAATGATAATAATCGGCAAAACGGAAATTGCCGATTCTCTCATCTTTTCGAAGAGTGCGGTGCGGGTTCTTCTCAGATACTTACGTTTGAACATAAAACTTCCTTCCAGAATCACATTGACTTTACATTTCAAGAATCTGAATTCAGTATACCGGATTTTTTTCTCCTGTGTCAACCCGTTTACAAATTGTTATCCGCTGATTCATTGTTTATTCATATTTTGTTTTTACTGCCCTTCGGCGCTTTCTCTTTCCCTTCCGGCTATTCTTCCGGGACATCCGGCAGCCACAGCCGGATCTGCAGTTCCCCGTTTCTGTATTTTGCCTCCAGCTTCCCCTGCATCTGCTCTGTCAGCGTCCGGGCGATCGACAGTCCCAGACCGCTGGCATCGCGCCCCTGGTTTAGAGTAAAATAACGTTCCAGCAGCCGTCCCGCTTTCGTCACATCCAGATCCGGCGCACGGTTGGAAAAAAACACCTCGCCCGCTTCTGTCATCCGGATCTTCAGATCCCCCTTGCTGTATTTTACCGCATTGCTTAAAATATTCCCGAATACTCGCTGAAGAGCCTTTTCATTTCCCATCCGCCATACCGTATGCTCCGGCAAAGAAATCTCCGGAACAATCCGGCACCCCCGGAATACGGCATAATAATCCGAGAGGGCTTTCTCCAGCACCCGGCTCACCTCTGTTTTTTCCGGCAAAATCATATCCTGCTCTCCGGTAAAAAACGTGTAGGCAAACAGTTCCTCCGTCATCTGACGCAGCTCTTCTGTCCGTTCCCGGATCACTTCCAGATACTCTCTCTGCTTTGCCGGATCTGTTTCCTTTTCCATCATCTCCAGATAGGCGCTGATGACCGTCAGAGGCGTCCGCAGATCATGGGAAATATTGGTTACTGCCATTTTCAGATTCTGATCCCCTTCCAGATATTTGATCTGCAGCGCCCGCATGTGCTCCAGCTCCACATTCAGCTCCGCTGCCAGCCGCCGGATCTGAGGATTTCTGACGGCAGCCGTAATTTTTGTATTGGTATCTTCCCGCAGTTTTTCCCGCAGCTGTACCGTTATTTCCTTGAAAGAGCAATGCAGCAGCAGGACCTTCCCCGCCAGGAAGGCCGCTGCTGCCGCTAAAATTCCGATGATCATCTCACTCATAATGGTTCCTGCTCCTTTTTTCAGGTGCATGATCGTTTTCTCTGCTTATTTTAAATCTTTCCTTCCAAAAACTGCCATTCCGGTCAGCGTGGCGCCTGCCAGAATCACCAGATCATACAGCGCCATAATTCCCAGCCTTCCGGTATCCAGCTGACTGAAATGGAACATCTGTCCAAAGGGCAGGAAATAGGAAAGGAACTCATAAAATGCCCGCAGGCTGCCGCTTACATAGTTCGGATTGGGTTCTTCTCCCGTCAGAATCACTTCTCCGGCGGCATTCAGTTCATATCCGCTGATCGTTTCCGGCTGAGACAGACGCGCCGTAATATAAAAGGAAATCACAAACAGCACAATCGCCGCCACCAGGCAGAGAACTGCCGCCACTGCCTTGCTCTGACTTGTCTTTGCCAGCGCAGTATAAATCGCCGAAAATGACGCTCCCAACAGAATACTGACTCCGAAGAATGCCAGCGCCTCCGGCAGAGAAATGGCAAACGGTGAAATCAGAATCCGTCCGATCACGCTGATGATAATCTGATGAACTGCCAGAATCATTGCCGTCGCCCCGCAGCAGATCACCAGGCCGGCTCCATATATTTTCCCGCGACCATGACCTGCCGTAATTTTATTGCGGATCGTTCCGTCCGAATACTCCGTACCCAGAATATCCGCGCAGAGAACTGCCGTAAAAAATCCGGTAAACGCCGTGTGGATTCCCAGCACCGTCTCAATACTTCCCTCCAACTGATACTTTACCATCTCCGAGTGAATCACAGCCGGTATGATCACGGCCATTGCCGCCATAAAAAGCAGAATTCCCACAAACAAACGGTTCCGGAACAGCCGGTAAAATCCGGCAGAAAGCAGTCTGTTCATGATTCCTCACCTCCCACCAGATTCATATAAAAATTCTCCAGGCTTTCATCATGCTCCTGAAAAGAAAGTACCCGGCAGTTATTTTCTGCCAGCTTCAGAATCAGATCCGTCAGATCGGTATCCCCGTAAAGATCCACTTCCCGGTCAGACAATACCTGACAGCTCTTTCCTCCTTCTTCCGCCACGCGGCAGAAAGCCTTCATATCCGACACCGTCAGTCTGATGCACTTCTGACAGGATCGCTCCAGCTCATCCGCACTGATTTCTTTTAACATCCTTCCATGGTGAATAAAACCGTAATGGGTCGCCAGTTTGGAAAGCTCCTCTAAAATGTGGCTGGAAATCAGCACCGTAATCCGTTTTTCCCGGTTCAGTCTTAAAATCAGTTCCCGGATTTCAATAATCCCTTCCGGATCCAGGCCGTTGGCCGGCTCGTCCAGTACCAGCAGATCCGGGCTGCCTGCCAGGGCAAGGGCAATTCCCAGCCGCTGTTTCATTCCCAGGGAGAAATGTCTGGCCCGCTTTTTCCCGGTATCTTTTAATCCGACCAGATCCAGCAGTTCCCTGATCCCCTCATCGGTGGGATTCCCCAGAATCCGGTTCTGCACTTTCAGATTGTCCTCCGCCGTCATATCCAGATAGATGGAAGGCGTTTCCACAACCGCCCCCATCCTTCTTCTGACTTTTCGGATCTCTTTGTCCGAATGACTTTTTCCATACAGAAAATATTCTCCGGAAGTGGGGCTCTGCAGTCCGCAGATCACCCGGATCAATGTGGTTTTTCCTGCGCCGTTCTTCCCCACGAAACCATAAATCGCCCCTTTCGGAATGTGCATGGTCAGATGATCCAGCGCCGAAAACGAGCCGTACTTCTTCGTGAGCTGATTTGTCTGTAATACATACTCCATCTTTGCCTCCTTATTGGGCTGGGTTTTGCCCATACAGGTATCCTCTTGAGGATTGCCTCCTTCATTTTCTTTTATTTGAAGTATACAAAAAAGGGGTTAAGATTCCGGTACAGAAAACCGTTAAGAAATGGTAAAGATTCTAATCTTCTTCCCGCATTTTAAATCCGATTCCCCAGACAGATTCAATATAATCCTTTCCGCCCACCTCCCGCAGCTTCCGCCGCAGATTGCTGACATGCACCTTCAGGGAGCTTTCTACCCCATCCGGCGAATCGCCGCTGATTTCATCCAGCAGCACAGACCTGGTCATGACCTGAGAGGGATTTCTCATCAGCAGCTTCAATACCGCATACTCCGTTTTGGTCAGCTTTACCGAAACACCGCCTACTTTTACGCTCCGTTTTCCGGTGTCCAGTTCAATTTCCTGAAACCGCAGCAGCCCGGCGGCAGGTACTGGTTTCCCGCGCCGGAGCTGTACAGCCACCCGCGCCAGAAGTTCCATCACAGAAAAAGGCTTCGTCATATAATCCTCCGCGCCTCCCAGAAGAAGCTTTACCTTGCTGTCCGTCTCTGTTTTCGCACTGATCACAATAACAGGAATATCCCGGATCTCCGGCAGGATTTCCTCCCCGGAAAACCCGGGCAGCATCAGATCCAGAAGAATCAGATCCGGCCGGTGTCCCTTCAGAAAAAGCAGTACCTCCGTACCGGAATAAGCCCGCGAAACTGCATATCCCTCCTCTGAAAGCACTTTCTCCATCACATTTCCGATTTGTATATCGTCGTCTACTACTAAAATTTCTTTCATTCCTGATCACCCCGGATTATTTTTCTTTATTGTAGCAGACAGAGATTTATGATTTGCGAAATAAATATTTAAGAAAAACTGAAGATGTATCCGACTGGCAAATTGTGCTGCCAAAGCTGCATAGAAAACTACCATAATCAGGCCGCCCACCGGAGTTGTATCCTTAAAAAAGCAGGCGCATCTGCACAGGAAAATTCTCTCCCCGGCAGATGCGCCTGCTCTCATTTTTTGTTATTACTTCTTCTGAATATATCCCTTTGCTGTCAGCAGCTCCGCACAGAGCACTGCGCCGCCTGCTGCGCCGCGGACCGTATTGTGAGCCAAACCGATGAACTTCCAGTCATAGATCGTATCCTCGCGGAGACGTCCGATGCTGACGCCCATACCATTCTCGTAATCCACATCTAATTTTACCTGCGGACGGTCATCCTCTTCCAGATACTGGATGTACTGCTTGGGCGCGCTGGGAAGATTCAGCTCCTGGGGCTCGCCCTTAAAGTTTACCAGAGCCTCCACCAGCTGCTCCTTAGTCGGATTCTTTCTGAACTTCACAAAAACAGCAGCCGTATGTCCGTTCAGTACCGGAACACGCACACACTGGCAGGTGATCTTCGGCTCCTGTGCCGGAACGATCACACCCTTCTCACGGTCGATCTCGCCCCAGAGACGCAGCGGCTCCTTCTCAGATTTCTCCTCCTCGCCGCCGATGTAGGGAATGATGTTCTCCACCATCTCCGGCCAGTCCTTGAAGGTCTTTCCCGCGCCGGAAATTGCCTGGTAAGTGGTCGCCACTACCTCATAAGGCTCGAACTCCTTCCATGCGGTCAGTGCAGGGGAATAAGCCTGGATGGAGCAGTTGGGCTTTACAGCCACGAAACCGCGGGTGGTACCCAGACGTTTCTTCTGATACTCGATCACTTCCATATGCTCCGGATTGATTTCCGGCACAACCATGGGAACATCCGGCGTCCAGCGATGAGCGCTGTTGTTGGAAACCACGGGAGTCTCTGTCTTGGCATAGGCATCCTCGATCGCGCGGATCTCTTCTTTTGTCATATCAACGGCGCTGAATACAAAGTCAACCTCTGCGGCAACCTTCTCTACCTCGTTGACATTCATGACAATAATATCTTTTACAGCCTCCGGCATGGGAGTCTCCAGTTTCCAGCGGCTGCCGACTGCATCCTCATATCTCTTGCCTGCAGAACGGGGGCTGGCTGCAATGGTGGTCACCTCGAACCAGGGGTGATTCTCCAGCAGAGAGATAAATCTCTGGCCTACCATACCTGTTCCGCCTAAAATACCGACTTTTAACTTTTCTTCCATCTCTTCATTCCTCCAGTTTGGTATATACAATCTGCAGCGAATGTCCGTACATCGCGTACAGTTGTCGTTTCTGAAAGCTATCTTACGTCAATTTCTCTAAAAATGCAACCCCTATTTATACAAATTCTCCAAAATTAGGGATATCTTACACTTTCCTGCCGATCTGCACTCTTCATTTGGGAATTATTTCGACTGACAACATCGTTTCCTCCGCCTGCCGGCCGGATCTGTGTTCTGTGCCGTCCGGCACGCCGCCGACCGATCAGTTTTCCTCCAGATAAGCTTTCTCCAGTGCAATCACCTTTTCCATGGCCTCTTTTCCCGGCGCCCCGATAGTCAGACGTTTATTGACGCAGGTCTCCATGGAAATCGCCTCATAAATATCCGCCTCAAACACAGGGCAGATTGCCTTTAACTCATCCAGACTCATATCGTCGATGGCAATCCCCTTTTCGATGCAGTAAAGCACGATCCGTCCCACGATCCCATGGGCGTCACGGAAAGGCACCCCGTGGTTGACCAGATAATCCGCCGCGTCCGTGGCGTTGGTGAACCCGTGACGGGCGCTTTTGCTCATCACTTCTTTCCGGAACTTCATGGTGGAGATCATCCCGGTAAACAGCGCCAGGCAGCCTTTTACCGTATCAATCGCATCAAAGGTCAGCTCTTTATCCTCCTGCATGTCTTTGTTGTAAGCCAGAGGAATCCCCTTCATTGTGGTAAGAATGGACATCAGCGCGCCGTAAACACGACCGGTTTTTCCGCGAACCAGCTCTGCAATATCCGGGTTCTTTTTCTGAGGCATGATACTGCTTCCCGTGCTGTAAGCGTCGTCGATCTCCACAAACTGGTATTCGTTGGAATTCCAGATGATGATCTCCTCACAGAAACGGCTCAGATGCATCATAACAGTGGACAGCGCAGACAGGAACTCGGTCACATAATCCCGGTCTGACACGGAATCCATACTGTTTAAGGTAGGGCCGTAAAATCCCAGAAGCTCTGCCGTATACTCTCTGTCCAGCGGATACGTCGTTCCTGCCAGCGCCCCGGCGCCCAGCGGACAGTAATTCATCCGCTCATAAATATCATGCAGACGGCCCCGGTCGCGCCTGAACATCTCAAAATAGGCTCCCACATGGTGCGCCAGCGTCACCGGCTGCGCTTTCTGCAGATGGGTGAATCCCGGCATGATCGTCCCGGTATTTTCCTCCATGATCTTCAACAGTTCTTTCAGCAGTTCCTTCAGCAGGGCGTCGGTCTCTTTCACTTCCTCCCGTGTGTACAGACGCATATCCAGCGCCACCTGGTCATTCCGGCTGCGACCGGTATGCAGCTTTTTGCCGGTGTCTCCCAGACGGTCGATCAGGTTCGCCTCCACAAAGCTGTGGATGTCCTCATATTCGTCCGTAATCTGCAGCTTTCCGTCTTCCACATCCTGCCGGATCTCCTGCAGGGCGCGGACAATGTCCCCAGACTCCTGATCTGTCAGAATGCCCTGCTTTCCCAGCATTTTTACATGGGCAATACTGCCCTCGATGTCCTGCTTATAAAACTTCTGGTCAAATGATATGGACGCATTGAAATTATAAACCAACTTGTCTGTTTCCTTGGTAAAGCGTCCTCCCCATAACTGTGCCATATAAAATTCCTCCTGTTTTTTGTATATCCATTTGATAAGCCTTATTCCTTTTCCTTACCGGCCTGCTTCTCAGCCTGCTCCTGCACCCGCCGGTCCCGCTCCTGCTTTGAGTAAATGCAGCCGCAGTAATCCTGACGGTAGAGATGATATTCCCGCGACAGTTCCGTGGAGCGTTTGTAGCCGTTGCGCTTTTTAAAATCAGAATTCAGAAAACGGCAGCCGTACCGCTTTGCCATCTGTTCCCCGATCTCGTTGAGCTTCTGCGCGTTTTTCAGCGGGCTGATAGTCAGGGTGGTGGTGAAATAATCATATCCCTTTTCTGCAGCCAGCCGCGCAGTTTTCTCCAAACGCAGCGCATAACACCGAAAGCAGCGTTCGCCGCCCTCCGGCGCCTGCTCCAGCCCCCGGGCAATCTCTGTGAAAGCCTGCGGTTCATAATCCCCTTCCGCAAAGGAAACAGGATGCTTTACCGGCAGCTCCGAGATCAGCCGCCTCTGCTCCTCCACCCGCTTCCGGTACTCCTCCGGATCCGTGATGTTCGGGTTGTAATAAAACACCGTGATGGAAAAATACTGTGACAGATATTCCAGCACATAACTGCTGCAGGGCGCGCAGCAGCTGTGAAGCAAAAGCGAAGGCGTCTGTCTGTCCGACCGGGCGTCTTTACCGCATTTCTCCTCTTCACAATTCAGCTTTGCAATCAGTTTTTCCAGTTCTTTTTGATAATTTCGCTGATTCATGATCATTCATATGATAAGCTTCCCTGAAACTCAGGAAAGCTTATCTGTTTTATAAATCTCCTATTCATTCCACTATTTTATAATTCCCTGTAACCCTTATCCAAACAAAGAATACCATATTCAGAGCTTATTTTTCAATCCCAATTCATAATTCATTCTCTTTTCGCCATTATATTCTGAAATGGTGCGAGGACGCGCATCCGCGCGCCCTCTGAAAACTTTACATCGTAAATTCAATCCAATTCCAACTCAGGATTGATACGTTTTAAGAATCCGTCAAACTGGGGAACTGTAAAATCTATCTCAGCATGGCCTGTAGCATAAATCAACCCTTTGTTAATCAGCTGCGCTCTGAAAGTAGAAATCCTGCCGACACCCGTCTTCATAATCATTGCCACATTTGAAATTGTACATGGCAATTCTCCGCATTTGACCATAGCAAACATAAACTGCTTTTCCCTTTTGGTACACCTCGCAAATCGTACCATAAAGAATCCCCTGTCCATATTTGACCAGAAAATCGGCAATGCCTTTTCTACATCTGGTTCATCAATCAGATTTCCATCAGTTTCTTCCCATATCGCGCTGCAGAACGCCTGTATAAAGTATGGATATCTGCCCGTGATCTCAATGATCTTATTCATTGCCCCTTCCGTATAAGAAACTTTTTCGGCAGCAGCCGGCTCCCGCACTGCATATTCCGCAGCCTCTTCCGTCAGCGCATCCACCTCTTCAAAGCGGAATAACCTCTCTGTATAAGATTTGGCATCTCCCATAGTCTTTAATATCTTGGGCAAACCTGCGCCAAAAACCATAATGGGCAGTCTCAGTTGATTGCATCTGTGGATTGCTCCGACCAGAGCTTCCATCTCAATTTCTTTCATATATTGAATTTCATCTATAAAGAAACAGATTGTACTTCCTGATTCATTCGCGGCTTTGCCTATCGCGACCAGAAGATCCGTCATATCGGACGGGAGATCGCCTGTACCGATATATTCCGCAACTCCATCTGTTTCCACACCGGCACTGAAAGTTCCTTCCTGCGGATTATAGGTGACAGTAAATCCTTTTAAAACACCTGCCGCCCGCCTTAAGAGAGATTTGGCAGTTTCCTTTATGCTCATTGCATGAAGAAACTTTTTACATATATTGGCAATCTGCTGCTCAAAATATCCTTCTTCTGCTTTCTGATTTTTTCTTTCCTTTATCTCAATATGCTCGTATAATATATTCCTGTTGTCTGCAATCTCTTCGATCGCATTCAAAAGAACTGTCTTCCCCACGCCGCGCAATCCGAAGTAGATAACCGACTGCTGGGGATATCTCTTTTCAATCGCATCTAAATACTTTTCTGCATCTTCAAGCAGATTCTCCCTCCCTGCAAGGTATGCAGGCATAAATCCTGCGCCGGGAGTATATGGATTCGGGTGTTTCATGCGAAGACCTCCCTTGACTTTTTCTCCTATTATAATATATTCCCGATACATTCTCCAGCTTTTATTTTAGAGCGTTTTCTCATCCTCTTTTCGCCATTATACTATCTTCCCCTTCGTTTCACAATCTTTTCCGAATAAATTTCGGCGCTGTCTCCACAAAGGGAAACAGCGCCATCTGTAAATGATGTTTTCTCAAGATATTTCGCTATTCCTTCCCCCCGTCGCGGATCACCGGGATCTGTACATAAGAGGGATGCGTTTTTCCTGTATAAACCGTGTTTTCCGCTCCCGCTGAATAATCATCAAACGGATCCATTAATTCTCCCTGCTCATTGTTCGCCATAATCACAAACGCCAGCTTCCAGCCCTTTTTGATTTTTGCTGTCATGGGAACCATTTCCACCCGGGCTTCTGCAATTTCACCGGGAGATAACGGCTGATAGTCTTCCCGGAGATGGGTATGGTAGGGACGGTATTCCGTCGTGCGCTCTTCATCCAATTTTCTGTGGGACACCTTCAGTCCGCCTTTTGACAGGGGCGTCATCGGATTCAGATCCATCACAAACGATATTTTTTCATTATCCTCATCCAGCGCATACAGATACGTCAGCACTTTCATATCTCTGGAGGAACTGGATACAAACAGATCTGCCATAGGGTAACCGGCAATTACCAGATCCGATTCCATGGGTTCTGTAACAAAAAGGATCTCCTGATCCTGGTCTGCCGGATAGGAAACTTTGCTGTCCGCCCCTGCATCTGCATGCAGCTCTTGTTCTTCCTCATTGGTCTCTTTCCCTACCCAGAAGCCTTTTCCATATCCGCCAAAGCTGATAATTACAGGATATTTCCCTTCTGTTTCCGGCATGAAAATATCTGCCAGAACATAGCCGCCATCCCGGGCCTGGATCTTTACATCGGTCTTTTTGACAATGCCATACATCGCCCTGCGGAGATAATTCCTTGCCACAGCCGGGGAAATCAGCCTGCCGTCCAGCGCTTCCATCAGCTGGTTCACCGCCGGATCGGCTGAGAAAAGGTCTTCCGGCTGATTCAGGTAAATCTTTTTCCGGAACCTGCAGCAGATATCCCAGATTTCATCTGTAATCACAATACGCTCTTCATAATCACAGGCCGGATTCAGACTCATCAGCAGCCGCGTGATGTTCGTCACTTTCCGGTTGATAATCCTGTTTACATCGCCGGCGACTTCCATCGACAGGTCTGCAGGCGTCAGCTTTTCTTTCGCCGGTGCGGATCCCAGCACGATCCCGCCTGCTGAAAAAGTAACTGTTTCGCCCTCCTGATAACAGAACTCCCCGTTCCTTCCGGTACGTCCGGACTGCGTCTGTGTTTCATAATCCAGCCCTTCGATAGGGCAAATTTTAAATCTACCAGTAAAACTCAAAATTATTCCCTCCTCTAAATCTTGCCAATACACTTATCTCTTACGCCAATCGCACAGATAGCCGATATCAGTGACAGAACTGAGAAAATAATAAATACATTCCGAAAACCGATATTTCCGTTTCGCCATCCCTGCCTTCCAAAACCTTTTGTTTTCATCTGTAAAAAAACCTCCTTCACTGAATTTTCAGATGTCATTTGCTGTCATAACATCCGAAAATATCATACAATTTTTGATAATTTCAGACAATTACGGACTTGAAAGTGCGGTATTTACCAGGGTTCACATAACCATCCTGTCAGTTACTTATTTACCTGCAGGTAACTCATGGAAATAAATTCTTTTTTCCATTGTTCTATAAGGTGTGAAGAAGATTGCTCCAGTTGACTGTATAGCAGCTATACGCTTTATAATAAGAAATTATGATATGCCAACATGCACTGCAGCGGAAGGAAGGACGTCATGAAAAAAGAAAATATCATTCAGGCAGATGCCGGCATCCGGCCATATGATTTTTTTGCAAAAGTGATGGGCGGCAAATGGAAACCCTATCTGATCCGGGGTATCGCCCACAGAGGATATATCCGCTTTAATGAATCCATGCGCATTTTAGGCGTATCTGCCAAGGTTCTGAAACAGCAGCTCCGGGAATTGGAAGAGGACGGTATTATTGAACGGAAAGTATATTCTGTCGTTCCAACCAGAGTTGACTATGTTTTGACGGAGACAGGCAAAACTCTGATTCCCATCTATGATCTGATCTTTGACTGGTCCCTGAAACGGATGGAAGCATTAAATCTTCCCGTCGCCCCATTTTCCTATACGTTTCATGGCGGTGATACGCAGGAAGATCTAAAATATCTGGAAAAGGTGTATTCTGACGAAGATCTGGCAGAGTAGGGGATGATTTCATCCTGACATCCATATCCGGGCTTTTTAGGATGATGTGTTGCAGCAGCTTCGCGGTCAATTTGAAGTAGAGCCTCGCTATTACTCGGACAAAGCCGGCGAGATCGACTTCGTACTGCAAAACGGCACAGAGATCATCCCCATCGAAGCAAAGGGCGGCGAAGACAAGTCCGCGCCTTCCTTTAAGCGGTATATCGCCAACCGTCACCCCGAACACGCCATACGCTTTTCCAAACGCGGGTATCGCAAGGACGGCGCGATCACCAATATCCCGCTGTATCTTGCCGGTAAAACAAAAGAGCTGCTCTAACCAAAAAGGTCCCGGAATCCTGATCTTTTCGACCAGGATTCCGGGACCTTCTTATCATTTTGATTGGTATAGGATTTTGGGAATTATCAGCAAAGCCCCGGGAACAGCATACAGATCACGCAAAGTACGACCGTTCCGATGGTGGTATTCAATACAGTACAGATGCCGACATATTTATAGGACTTGTTGGCCGGAGTCTTGCAGATCTCATTTGCTGCAATATACCCCGCGTTGGTCGGCAGCGTATCGAATGTCGTCGCGCAGAATGCGGAAATTCTGGCAAAGGCGTTCATATTTGCGCCCATGGACTGCGCCAGCGGCGTAAATACGGGAAGTCCGACGCCCAGACCTGCCGGACCGGAACCTCCGACCAGGGTCATGATCATCATGGCGATCATGGCTACTACCAGCGGGTTTCCATTGAATCCTGCCAGCTTGTCACACAGACCTGCAAACGCAGTTGTCTGGGCTACTACAGATCCGAACCCGGCTACCGCACCGGCGCCGCAGGATACGATTACCGCATTTGTACAGGCGCTTGCCAGGGATTTTACAAAGGTATT